>DATKOC010000187.1:0-8656 GCA_035524855.1 bacterium | reverse complement strand
CAGGTGCACGCCCTGGGTGGTGATGCCGCCCACGAGGGCCCCGACGCCGATGCCGAAGGAGAGCAGGTAGAAGATGGGTTCCAGGAAGGTCGTCAGCAGGTAATAAAATAGGCTCTTCATGAAAGCCGAATAGTAGCGCCGCCAGACACAATAGACCCCCCAAAGGCTCTCCGATAACCCCCATGGTTGAGCTAAATTCGAATGGGTTTTTGATTCCACTTTTCCACTCTCCAGCCTACAGTCAGTTATGAGTTCTGAGTTTTAAGTTTTGAGTTAATGAATTTTTTTGAACCTTTGGTTCAAAAACAACCATAACTCAAAACTCATAATTCAAAACTTAAAACTTGTTCAGATTCCTTCAATTCCCAGCCGGCTGCCCGTGAGTTTCAAGTAAACATCCTCCAGGTTCGGCTTGCGCTTCCAAACCACGCCGGGCCGGACTTCCTCCTCCACTTCCTCCCGGGCGATGTGCTTGGCCACCAGCTTTTCAGGGGAATCCACGTCCAGGATCTTACCCTGGGAGAGGATGGCCACCCGGTCGCAAAGCCGTTCGGCCTCCTCCATATAGTGGGTGCATAGGAGGATCGCCGTGCCTTGGGAGCGGGCCTCGGCCAGGGCCTCCCACAGCATGCGGCGCACGTCGGGGTCGAGCCCCGTCGTGGGCTCATCCAACACCAGCACCTTGGGGTTGGAGATCAAGGCCCGGGCCACCTGCAGGCGCCGCTTCATGCCGCCCGAGAGGGCCTCCACGTTTTCCTTGGCCTTTTCCGAGAGTCCGAACTTTTCAAGCAAATCCGCCGCGCGCTTTTTCCCCTCGGAGGGCGGAATATGAAAATAACTGGCGTGAAGGGCGAGTTGGTCGAAAGCGGAAAAGTCGCTGTCGAGGGTCTCCTCCTGGTTGCAGACGCCCAGTTCCTTGCGGGCCCGCTTGGGATGGAGGTGCACATTATGGCCGCCCACGAAGACTTCCCCGGAGGTGGCGGGGTAAAAGCCGGAGATGCATTGGATGGTGGTGGATTTGCCGGCGCCGTTGGGCCCCAATAGCCCGAAGCACTCGCCGGGCGAAACGTGGAAGGAAATGTCGTTGACGGCCTCCACCTCCCCGCCTCCCCGGCGGGAGCGGTAGTGTTTGACCAGATGAACGACCTCGAGGGGATGCTGGAGTGCCTGAGCCATGGGGGAATTGTCTGATTTTATCTTCCAAGAAACAACTGGGAACAAGTAATTCCACTTCCTAATCGTTAGGATCGTCTTGAAAGCTTCATCTCGGAAATTGGTAGGTCAAGCTGAGCCGGTGGGTGCTCCCCAAGCCTCCATAGGGCACGAAGGCGTAGTCGAGGAGAAAATGTTCGGCCCGGATCCCCGCCCCCGCGGTCAGGCCGGTCAAACCCGCCAGGCCCGGGTCGGTGAGGTTGGCCTGGTAGCCCGCCGACAGGGCCAGGAAATGAAACAAAGTGTCCTCCCCGCCCACGTTCAGCCGGCTGATCCCGCCGGTTTGAAGTTCACTCGAGACCGCTAAGAGGAATTGGTCGTCCTTGCCAACGTCGAAGGTATAGGAGGCACCCATCCGGAATCCGGAGGCTAGGAAACTATCGGCCACCTGCTCCCCCAGGTTAGTGTAAGCCGCCCCGAATTGGAGGGTGGAAACCGGGTTCCAAAGGAGCCCCAGGTCGGCGGCGAAAATCGAATAGCTTTGGCTGGCCAGGTTCTGCTGGTTGAACTTGACCGCCGCGCCGAGGGAAAGCCCCGGCATCCATTGTTTTCCCCAACCCAAGCTCCCCCCGACATCCCCGGCGCTGTAAAGGCCGGTTTTGTTCCCCTGCGCGTCGTAGCCGAGGAAGAACCCGTTGAAGACGTAGGAAAGCGAGCCCGCGAAACCGCCCCATTCCCCGGCCGGGCATCCGAAAACACCGATCTCCTGGATGGAATTGCCCAGTCCGAAGTTGTGGTGCAAAGCCGTTTCCGGCACCTTGAGCCCGGACAGGCCGGCGGGGTTCCAGAACAGGGCGGCGGAGCCTTCCGCCACACCCACATAGGTATAGCCCATCGCCACGGCCCGCGCCGTGGCGCCCTCCTGCATCAGGGGCATGGTTTGGTTGGCGACCGACGTGAGGTTATCCGCGGCGAGGGGGCCCGCCCCGGCGAACAGGATCAGCAACCCCGTTGGGAACAGTTTCATGGCGTACCTCCTTACCGCGTGACGGCGAACTTAAAGGGTCCTTGCGTGGCGGCGCCTGATCCGTCCTGGAGGGTGATCAGGAACAAGTAAACCCCCGGGGCCATTCGACCCGTGGCCAGGATTGTTGTTTGTGGCCCCGTCCCCTTGGATTCCTGGAGGCTGTCCACCAAGTCACCGATCTCGTTATAGACCTGGATTTTTACGGAAGCCGCCGAACAAAGGGTATAGGCGATGGTGGCGGTGGCGCCGTTGGCCGGCGAGGGATAAAGGTAAGGATCCCGGGCGCCGCAGGGGGGTGTGGGCGTCGGAGTTGGGGTTAAGGTTGGGGCGAAGGTGGGGGTCGGAGTCAAGGTGGACGTCGGGCTGTTCGTCGGCGTGGGAAAGGGTGACATTGTGGAAGTGGCAGTTGGGGTATTCGTGGGGCTATTGGTTTCGGTGGGATTGGGGGTTCTGGTGGGCGTATTGGTAAAGGTCAGGGTGGACGTATCGGTATAGGTGACGGAAGGGGTAAAGGTTTCAGTGAAGGTGGGAGTGGGGCTCTCTGTGGGGGTCGGGGTGGACGTCGAGGTGGGAGTATCGGTAAAAGTGGGTGTAGGCGTATCGGTTACGGTGTTGGTGGCCGTCGGGGTTACCGTGAAGGTGTTTGTGGCGGTGTCCGTGAAGGTAACAGTGGGAGTATTGGTGAGGGTACTGGTTCCCGTGGGTGAGAAGGTCGCCGTATAAGTGGAAGTATCCGTGAAGGTAAAGGTAAGGGTTGGCGTAGGAGTTGCGGTTTTCGTCGGCGTTTTGGTGGGAGTAGGGGTCCACCAGGCATAAGAAGAACCAACCGTCAGGGCGAACAACAGAACCGTCCAGCGCGGCACCGCTTTGAAGTGTTCCATATAACCCCCTTTCAACCACATCGGGAGCCCGGCTACACTCGGGGCCATCTCGAATTTCGTGCAAGCTTAGGTTACGGCGATTCCTCCTCGGTCTTTATGAGACCTCTCATAGAAACAGCTTTTAATTTACGGCTTTGTTTCCAGCTTTTTGATGAATTCGTACCCAGAGTAGGAAATTTTATCCACGCCATCCTGGGACTCGGCGTGCAGGGTAGCGCCGTCACCGTAGAAGAGCCCTTCGACCGCCGCGTCGTCGTCGGAGACGGGATTCAAAGGGGTCTTGAACTGGAAATCCTTGAAATCAAACGCGGGGAAGGAAACCTTGAGCGAGGTGCAAAGGAATCCGTTTTCGACCGTCAGGGCCACCTTCTTGAACTCAATCTGGCCATCGGGATTGACCACCTGATATTCCCCCAGCCGCTTTTTCCAGGCCTCGGGGATTTCATGGGGCTGGATTTTTTCGAGCGCGATGGGAATCGGCAACCCCCTTAAGATCGCCAAGTCCTTCCCCTCCACGGTCTGCGCCTGGACAGGAAATTGCGGGATGGAGATGGGGAATAGGAAGAGAAAGACAATACGGGGGATGAAGGTGTCTTGGGCGATGGGAACCAGGTCGAACCCCAGTTTCATCACCTCGGTGGAAAGGTGGCCCCCTTCGCGCCGGATTTGGGTGAACTGGCCCAAGGCCGAGTAGTAACCGGCATACCGGTCCAGTTGCTCCCCGGGAATCATCACTTCCGGGGGCGTCGTCTTTTTGGGTTCGGAAAGGTCGGCCTTTATCCCGTACTTGGCTTGGAGCATGAGCCGCATGGCCCTTTGGGTCACATCGGCGGCCAGCTTTTGCCCCGCCTCCGAATTGGTCAGCAATACTAACCCCAGCTTCTGGCGGTCCAGGGCCACGATCCTCGAGTAAAAGCCGGGGTAATTCCCGCTCATCCAGGCCGTTTCCTCGGAACCGGGGATATCAATGCCATTCAACAGCCACCCCATTCCGGTCTTAAGGCCGAAATCAAAGGCCAGCCCTGGATACTGTTCCTTAAAGAAGAGGCTCCTAGTTTTGGCCGTAAGCAAAGCGAGGCCGCTCTTCCCAGCGAAGAGGAATTGAAGGAATTTGGCCACGTCCTTGGCGCTGGAAAACATCCCCGTGGCGGGAACGTCCTGGGTTTTGAAACCCGGAGACTCTTTTCCATCCCCATAACCCTGGGCTAGCTGGCCCTTGGGTGTCTCGCCTTGGAAATAGGAGGATTCCATCCCCAAGGGCAGAAACACCTCCTCATCAATGGCTTTGGAAAAATCCTTTTTCGTTTTGGCTTCGATGATCCGGCCTAAAAGGTCGTAATCCAGGTAGGAATAGCGGTAGAAAGTCTGCGGTGGCGCGGCCAAGTAATCGTCCTTTAAACCCCCGATGAGGTCTTCCAGGGATTCCGGATTGGGTCCGAACATGCCTCTTATATGGAACCCGGGAAGGCCGGAATGCTGGGCCAAGAGGGAACGAATTGTAAGGGCTTTGGCTTTTTTGAATCGGCTATGGATGGAAAAACCCGGGAGAGCGGTCTGGGGGCTTTGATCCAGCCCCAGCTTCCCTTTCTCAATGAGCTTGAGGGTTTCCGTCGCCGTGAAGATTTTGGAAAGGGCACCGATAGGGTAAAGGGTGTCGGCTGTAGCTGGGACGTTGTGCCGTTCGTTGGCCTTCCCGAACCCCTGGCACCAGATCACCTTGTCCCCATCCACTAGGGCCAGACTTAAACCCTTAACGTGGTTCTTCCCCATTTGCCTGGGAACAAACTCGGAAAGGTCCTTCATCACAGTAGAATAATCAACTTCGACAGCAGAGAATTTTTGAGCAAGTGCAGAGAACGGAAGCAAAATGAAAGTCGAGACTATTAAGTAAAATTGAAAAATTTTCATAGAACTTTCTATGCTTTCGGAATCCAAATACCCTAGGATTTGCAAACCATCAAATTCCAGTTAATTCGACAGGCAAGCTCCAAACCATAAACGAAGTCAGTATTTACTCTATGCCCCCGGGCTCCTCGCTTCTTAACCAGCTACCAAAGCCTGCTACATAAACAGGTTTCGTTGCCCATCTACTTGAATCCCCTTTTTTGTCATAGATGGAAACCATGTGGTAAAGATAAGCATCTGATGGTTTATCACTAAAAACTTGCACTAATAGCTTGGTGCTTTTTTTGTCTTTTGAAATAAAGGTCACAGTGCATTCATATATTGGCAGGACATGCCCACCAACCGTAGGTTTTTTATCGGCGTTTTTTAAGAAATCGGCGACTTTTTTTACCTCGTCTGATTTTTTAATTTCTTTTCGAAATTTCTTTGAAGAGGATTCATAGGGCTCCACCAACACAGAATTTATCGGTTTTTCTGTCAATTCCTTTATTTCATCTAACAACATGCTTTGTTCAATATTTTGATATTTATCAAAAGTTAGTGACTGCGAAACAAATTTTGGCGTGAAGTAGACCCAAATACAAAGAACAATCAATAAAACAAAGAGCCAACTTAATTTATTTTTCAGGAAAATAAAAATGTTTGTCTCCCCCGAGTTGGACTCGAACCATCCGCCCATAACATTTAGTTTTCTTTGGCATCCTGTGGCTGGGCCAACTTTTCATCCACGGACTTGATGGATTTCTCAACGGCGGTCTTCAGTTCCTTCTCGCCCTCTTTTTGCAGGGAACTCAGGAAAGTTTTGACCGTATTGGATCGGAAGTGTCCCAGGGCCTCGATGGCGGCGCGGCGCACCTCCAACCCCCGTTCCTTCTTGTGTTCAAGAAACTTGTACTTATCAGCCCATTCCATCAGGGGGTCAATGGCCAGGGGATCGCCCAACTCCCCCAGGGCCTGGCAGGCCGCCGCCCAAAAACGCTCCCGCCCAGAGGCTTGGGAGGGATAATTTTTCACTGCGGCCACGATTTCCCGGGAATCCCCCTCCAACCCCACCTTGGCCAAGACCTTCAGGGCCCCCACGGCAATAGGGGTTTCCGGTTTCTTCAACAGGCCCAATAGCAGGTGGCGGAAATCCACCCGTTTCCACAACTCGGCCACTTCCAGAACTTTACCCTGGACCTCGGGCGCGAAGGATGTCCAATGCTTCTCAAAATAATCGGCCAAATGGCCCGGCAGGGGGGCCCGCTTGAAGATTTCCAGGAAGCGGACCAGGTTCAATTTCTCACCCTTCTCCCTGACCCAAGGCTCGAAAACCTTGACCCCGCCCGCCTCCATCCCGCTGAGCAAATCCACGGCCGCCCCCCACTCGGGGCTTTCGGGAACCGCTACCTGGACTTTCTCAAACAAGAGCTCCGAGGCCAAGGGGCCCAGGAGGGACAACAGCCTCATGACCTTGTCCCGCTCCCCTTGCAAATGACCCGCCAACACCCGGTCCAGGACCGGCTCGCAGAAAATGGTCCCCAGTGCCGCCTTTGCCGCCAGGTCCTGCCGATCGAAGAGTGGCGGGGATTTCTCCGCCGCTTGCTTGAGGACCCAGGTGATCTCGAGGAACTCTTCCCAGTCGGGGTGGTCCACTTCCTGGGGAAGCCAATCCTGCGCCAGGGTGAGGGCGATGGGGTACGTGGAAGGTTCGGGAAAATCCACGAGGAATTTTTTCAAGTTCCGCAGTCCATCCAACTGGAGATGCCGTGGAACGAGGTGCCAGTGCAAGCGATTCAAGTGGCGAAGGCCCAAAACCCGCGCCTCACCCGCCCCCGACAGGACCTGGTTCCACAACGCTTCCCAAAGGGGTTCAAAGACTTCAGCTTCCTCAGGCGCTTGGAGTGTGGTCAAACGGTCATCCACCGCGCGCTCGAGGGCGGAATCTTTCAGGCAATTCCACTTGCCGGCCTTGAGATCCGCAAGGACATTATCCGTCTCAAAAAGGGCCTGCTGTTTCTCACCCGAGCCTTCCACCGAGGCCTTTTCCAGTTCGGCGGCGGGGACTCCCTGGCTTTCAGCCAACAACACCAGTTTCTTCAGCACGTCATCCATGCCGATCTGGGCGTTCTTGAACTGTGCCGGATCTTTCATATTCGCCAGGCTTTGTCGCAGGCCTGACAGCCCAGCCATGATTTCCATGAGGGATTGGCCTCCGCTTCCCATCCCACCACCGGCCTGGCCTCCCGGCCCTCCACCCGGTTCACCCTTTCCGGGTGCGCCATTCAGGCCTTCCAACAGCCAGCCCCCCATGTTGTCCACCATCTTGCGCGCCACTTCCCGCTTGTTGCTCTCCGGACGGACACGGGAGAAGATTTGGAGAAAATACTGGAGCGCCTCCAGGGCTTCCTGCAGGTTTTCCTCGCCCGCCGGCAGGCCCTCGGCGGAGACGACTTTCTCGCCTTCCTTGATGGCCACGAAAACCTTCTCGTTCAAGCGGATGTGGTTGATCGGTTTTTGAACCAGCGCCTGCACGAGGGAAATGCCGCTCGGGAGCGCCTTGGGTTTCAGCATCTCAAAGAGGGACTTGATTTCCTCGACCGTGATTCCCTTCAAGAAAGTCAGGCTTTGGATCTTATGGGTGAGGAACAGGTCCTTGATCATGTTGGTGGAGCCGGTCATGCGCTCATTGAGCTGGCTTCCCTCCACCAAAAGCTGTCCTTCCGACTCGCCCAGCCCCACCGAGGGAAGGGTCTCGAAGAGAAGTTCCAGCGAACCTAAAAAACGCTCCAGGGACTTCGTGATCATGTCGTTGCCGGCCGAGTAGAGGAAGAAGTTCGAGAGGGCGACCCGGAGTTCCCGGACCGCCGAGGACGCCAACTGGGTTTGCGCGGGATTCAACATGGGGCTAGGCCTTTCAGGGGTGTGGAGCCGCTTACTATTTTAACCTCATCTAAAACTCAACTTCGAAGAATGCCCTTGTTTATGGACGTTTATGGGCGAAAAAAGAGCAAAACCCCAGCCCTTCATTTCCCAGTGAAGGCGTAAAAAATGAACACTGTTGTTTATCTGTCCTAGCGAATTCCCCAGGAATTCCTATTAGTTTTCGCGCCCTGTCGGAAGACCGGACAGGCGGTTTTGCTTTCACGGGAAACCAAAATTTGGGCCCCGGGTGGCTTCTTAACATTAAACCTAACCCTATCCACCGTTGAAAGAAAAAACCCCTTTCATGGCATGGATGATGCTGATTTTAAACATTAGTTCGCTTAATTACCGACGGGCTACTGAAATAACCCGCCTCTCATGAAGTCTCTTTCCGGCCTTCTGCCAAAGACCCAAGAAAATTAAATAATCCATAAAGTTGTCATCCTGAGCGGAGCGAAGGATCTCTGTGTTAAGGCAAAACATGGGTTCTTCGGCAAAGAACGCCTCAGAATGACAACCTTCAAAATCGGTTCTTCTTTTTGGAGGCAGTTATGCGGTTCATCGTGCGGATTCCGGAGTTAGACTCGGCCCTTTATGAGGCCTCGGGACAGGCGTCCCACCGTGAGCTTTTCCAGATCATCCGCGAGCTGGAAGCCTCGGGGAAACTGCTGGAAGGCGGCCTCCTGGCCGACGACCGAGGCGGTTACCTGCTCATGGAGGCTTCCTCGCCCTCCGAGCACGAGGCCCTGATGGATTCCATCTTCGATCCGGCCCACTACACGGTGGA
>DATKOC010000186.1:0-10440 GCA_035524855.1 bacterium | reverse complement strand
CGGCGTTGGGGTAGTTCAACTGCCCGTTGCCCGAGCCATAGGCGCCCCATTGGGTGACGAAAGGGTGGCTGGAGCAATTGGGCGTGGGAAGGGTGGAAGGGGTGGGGGAAGGGGTCGGGGTGGCCAAGGGGCCCGGCAGGGGCGCCACCGAATAGGTTTTAGAGCAGGAAACGGAAAAAACCATGGGGAAGAGGGGAAGCAGTAGGAGGATGATGCGGTATTTTTGTGGCATTCAGGGACCGAACTTTTGGACCCGGTTGTTGAGCACATCCGTCACATAAATGGACCCGGAGCCGTCAATGGCAACGCCGCCGGACCGGTTGAATTGGCCGTTGCCCGTTCCCATGGAGCCCCACTGGGTTTCATAAACCCCTCCGGTCGTGAACTCCTGGACGCGATTATTGTAAGTGTCGGCCACGTAAATATTCCCGCACCCATCCAAAGCCACGCCAAATGGCCCGTCCAATTGGCCATTCGCGGTTCCAATGACGCCCCATTGGCTCAGGTAAGCGCCCGCGGCGGTGAACACCTCGACGCGGTTATTGCTGTAATCGGCCACGTAGATGTTGCCCGAGGGGTCCACGGCCAGGAGGCCCGGCGCCGCTAACTGGCCGTTGCCCGATCCCGCGCCGCCCATCTGCAACAGGTAGGTTCCGGAAGAGCTGAATTTCTGAATGCGATCCAGGTAGGAATCCGCCACGTAGACATTACCGGCCGCGTCCACGGCGATTCCGTCGGGGCTTTGAAATTGTCCGTTGCCGTTACCCGCCGTTCCCCATTGAGTCACATAGGTGCCCGTGGAGGTGAATTTTTGGACCCGGCTGTTGGAATAGTCCACCACATAAGCGTTTCCCGCCCCATCCACCGCGACCCCCGCCGCGCCGGCGAACTGGCCGTTTCCCGAACCGGGCCCGCCCCATTGCGTCACGTAGGTCCCGGTGGAGGTAAAGACCTGCACCCTGGAATTTTGGAAATCAGCGACATAAATGTTGCCGCTGGGGCTGGAGGAGACGCCCGCCGGAAAGGCGAATTGCCCGTTTCCGGCGCCGGAGGCACCCCATTGGGTGAGAAAGGGATGGGCGCCGGTCCCGCAAATAGGCGTGGGGGTAAAGGTGGCCGTCGGGGTGGCAAGGTTTGGCGGCGACACGAGGGGCGCCACCGAATAGGTTTTAGAGCAGGAAACCGAAAAAACCATGGGGAAGAGGGGAAGCAGCATCAGGATTAAAGGAAATTTTTGTTTCATATAAGTTAAGTATACCTTCCGTAAATGGGACCAAATATATCAGAAGCGGGTTCGGACCACCATTCGCTAGTTTAGCGCGAAATAATAAAGGGAGCCCGCCTGATGAGGCCGGGCTTTTTGTTTTTGCCCCTGAAATCCGGGGGTTAAAAGGCCCGGACCCCTTTGCTTTTAGAAGCGGCTTTCTCCTACCATGGCTGGCATTCCTCCTGGAAAGGTCGAACCATGAGCCGCCGTTCCATCCTTCCATTGTCGTTCATCCTCTTGGGCGTGGCCGTCACCTGGCTGCCGTCCTGCGGGAGCAACAGTAGCCCCGCCAGCCCCGCCGCCACCGCCACCCCCACTTTCACCGCCACCTTGGCCGCAAGTTTCACTCCCACGCCGACGCCGACAAACACGGCTGCCGCCACGGCCACCTCGACCGGCACCGCCACCGCCTCCTCCACCCCCAGCTTCACCGCGACCTTAACCGCGACCTCCACCGCCACCGCCTCTTTTACCCCCAACGTGACCGCCACGAACACCCCGACCGGCACCGCCACCGGCACTTTCACCGACAGCCCCACGGATACCCCGACTGACACGGCCACGGTGACCCCCACTTGTTTCATGGGAGCGGCCCCCACCATCGCGGGCGATTACAACACTTCCGGATACGCCGTGTTCCTGTTCCCCTACCAGGCGCCCTCGACAGGGAACATCTATGGGATGACGGGTGAGGTCCTCTCGACGGGAGGGTCATCTTTTTACCAGTTTGGCGTTTACGCGGATGACGGGTCGGGCAACCCCACCCATTTGCTGGGCTCGACGCCCATCATTTCGCTTCCAACCTCGGCGGCTTTCGACATCCAGAGCCAGACCTTCGGCTCCCCCATCGCCATCACCGCCGGGAACACCTATTGGCTGGCCTTCCTGGGCAACGTCGCCCTTTACAGTGACCTTTCCACGGCGGGCCAGTTCAAGCAAATCTACGTGGCGGGTGGGCCCACCCCCATGCCTTCCTCTCCCGCCCCGGCCAGCATTACCGGCCTGGCCACCGGCCAAGCGGTTTATTACCTCTACGCTTCCACCTGCCCCTAGCCAAAAAGGATCGGGTTTTGAATCCGGCATTCCAACGTTGGGGAATTATCCCCCGGCTAACGATAGGTCAGGCCGCAAGAATTGACCGGAAATCCCGGACCTGAAGGAGTTTTCATGAAATGGATATTGTGGATGACGGCTTTGTGCCTGGGTTTCCCGCTTCTCCCTCAGGCCGCGCCCGACCAGACGATGGAATACCGCGTGGCTCGGCCCGCGTCGAACCTCGAGCCCAACGACCACCGCAATCGTTACGCCGAGGCCAAAAAAGCCTTGGGGATCCAGAACATGCGGGTGCACCACGCCAAGCGGGCGGGAAAGATCAGTCCCGCCCAGGCGAAGGAGCTTTTCAAGCTGGTGACGGCGGGTTTTCGGCAGGCCGAGGACCTCTCCCGGCAAAACGGCGGGAATCAACATTTGACCCAGGAACAATTGGAACAGGTCCTACTCACCCGCGACAAGGCCCGCCAGGCCATCGACGCGGTCCTGGGCCCCGAGCCCCCGGAGACGGCGCCGGGCCGCTAATCCGATGGAATCAAAGAGATCGGGCTGGAATGGCGCCGATTTAGGCGAATAAGCGCCGCCTCACGCCATGGTCGTAAATTTTTTCCAGCTTCTCCCCGCTTTTTGCGCCTGCCCGATGAACGGTTCACGATTCGCCGCTTTTCCACCTTTTCAGGAAACCCTCTACCGAGAACTTCCCGGGGCCGCCCAAGGCAAGGGCGGCCAGCGCGGCAATATAAAGAAGGTTCATCTCGTAGCCGACGGGGCCGAATTCCGCCCCCGCGCTGGTCACGGCCTTCAGCCGGATGGAGGAGAAGCCGTATTGGAAATGCACGGTGAACATGGCGGTGAGCATGACGGCGATCAAGGGAAGGCTGAGGGGAAGGACAAAGGCCCCGGCCATGACGCAAATTCCGCCCGCGAACTCCAGCAGGGAAGTGACCCAAGCCATCACGTGCGGTTGGGGAACTCCTATATAAGTGAGGATGGAGGCGAAGTTTTCCGGCCCCCGGCTGAGTTTGGCCCAGCCATGGGCCGCGAAGCCGAACCCCACCACCAGGCGGAGGGGCAACAAGCCCCAGCCCCCCTCCAGCCTCCGTTTTTGAAAGTCCCCCATATTCCCTCCCCGCGGTCGTTTACCGGTAATACGGGGAAGGGTTACCCGGGGTTACTGGAACGCGGACGGATCCGGCGGGAGCTCCCCCAACGCCCTTTTCACGGCCAACACCAACTCCTGGTTGGTGAAGGGCTTGGCGATGAAGGAGGCGGTCCCGCTGCGCAGGTGCTGGCGGACCAGGGGGTCGGCGGGGGCCCCCGACATATAGAGGACCTTCAGGTTGGAATTGATGTCCTTGCGGAATTCGGCGTACTCGCTGCCGGTCAAGCCCGGCAGGTTGATGTCGGCCAGGAGCAGGTCGATGATCCCTCCCCGGAGGCGGGCCGTGGCGTTGGCCTCTATCGAGTCCTCCGCCGGGAGCACGGTGTAGCCGTAGGCTTCCAGCGCCTTTTTCACCACCGTCCTCAACGCCGCGTCATCCTCCACCAGGAGGATGGTCTTGGAAGTCGTCATCGCCGCTCCTTTCGGGGTCCCGTCCCGGAGGGGCTATTTTACCTTCCCACCCGGCACGATGCCCAGCACCTCGGCCACCTTGGCCTTGAGCGCCGTCAGTTCCACCGGCTTTTGGAGGAAAGCCGTGACTTTGTAACCCTTGTTGAGGAAGTCCTCCTGCAAATCCTGGTACTTTCCCGAGACGATGATGACGGGAAGTTTGGGGTATTTTTCCTTGAGCAGCTTGAACAGGTCAAAGGTGTTGGCCTCGGGCATGGCCAAGTCGGTCACCAGCAGGTCCACCGGGACGTCCTGCAGTTCGGCCATGGCCTCGGCCGCGTTGGAGCTGGCCAGGACCTTGAAACCCTCCTGGGTGAAGGCCTTCTTGTAGAGGGCCATGATCGAGGGATTGTCCTCGGCGAAAAGCAGGGTGAAGTTGGAAGGGCTCATAATGGATCCTCCTGGAAAATAAAGTGGAAAACCTTTGGCGGGATTTTATCGAAGGCACACGGGAAAAGGCCAGGGTGGGGCCTCCATAAAATCTGGAAAAGGGAGGAAGAGGCCAGGAAAAGGGCAAAAAAGAGGAGGAGGGTATGGACTTTCCACCCGCGGCGGATCATTTCGGCCGCCACGGCCGCGCCCGTAAAGCTGAATGCCCCCGTGAGGATCGCCTGTCTACCCATTTGAGGTTTCCTTATTCCTGGCCAGCCCTTGTATTGAAGCACCCTCCCTATTGGAATTTCCAGCCATTGCGACGGGGGAAAGGGAGGATGGACTAGAAACTAGTTTGAAACCTTTCATAAAAACCTTAATCTTTTAGGGTCTCGACCTGGTTCGAAATAAGCCTTAGAAAAGATTCACGGATGGGTCCGTTATGAGAGGCCTTGTTGAATATTTCTGTTTTTTTGTTTTTATGACCGGGTTCGCCCGGTTCCTGTTGGAATCCTTCGGCAAGCATAAAAATGATTTTTTACGGAACGTCTCGCTTCTTTTCATGGCGGTTTCCGGTGGGGCTTATTATTGTCTGGGTCGGTTGGATGAAATGGAGATCGAAAATCGCGTTACTTTTTTTACCCAATATGGCGAAGCCATTTTATTTTTAACTTTGGCTTTTTTAGGGGCGTTCGTGGGTTTTCTTTGGTTTAAGCGGCTGAAATGAGGACGGAAATCAAACCCCATCTAAAATCCTGGTTTTATGGGGCCGCGGCCTCCATTCCGGTTCTCCTCACGATCCTCGCCTATTGGCCTTCCCTGGGCAACCACTTCACGAATTGGGACGATACGGAAGCGATCCTTTGGAATCCCCATATCCGCGCCCTCACTCCCCATAACCTTCACTGGATGTGGACGACTTTCCACCTGGGGAACTGGATTCCCCTGACCTGGATTTCCCTCGCCTTGGATTACCGCGTGGGGAAGCTGGATCCCTGGGTCTACCATTTGGACAACCTGTTTTGGCACTGCCTCAACACCCTACTGGTCTTTTTCCTGGGCGTCCGGCTATTGAAATTGGCGGTGAAAATCGGCCCCCCGGAAGGGAAAGGGCGGGAGGAGTGGGTGGTTTGGGCCGCCTTCCTCACGGCCCTCCTGTTCGGCCTTCATCCGATCCACGTGGAATCGGTGGCCTGGGCCACCGAACGAAAGGACCTGTTGTATGCGTTTTTCTTTCTTTTGAGTTTGTGGGTTTACCTGGATTACGCCTCCGGCCCGATGCCCAAGGCCGGGAAGCTCACCGCCTGCCTGGGATTGTTCCTGGCGGCCCTTGGCGCGAAACCCATGGCCGTCACCCTGCCGGTAGTTTTCCTCATCGTGGACGCCTGGCCGTTGGGCCGTTTCCAAACCCAACGGCCCAAAGTTTTCCTCGAGAAAATCCCGTTTTTCCTCGTGGCCGCGTTTTCAGTGGCGCTGACCTCGGCGGCCCAATCCTCCGCCGGGAGCGTTACTGGCCTCGCGGTGGTTCCCTTGGACTACCGCGCCATGAACCTCCTCCACAGCCTCGCTTTTTACCTCGGTAAAATGATTTATCCCGCGGGCCTGGCGGCCCTCTACCCGATCGACCTGAGAAAAACTTTTTCCCTGGATTACGTTTTTTCCTCCCTGGCGGCCGTTTGGATTTTCCTGGTTTGCGTCCTGAGCCGTAAAAAGCTTCCAGGCCTGATGGCGGCCCTGGCCTATTACCTGGTCACCCTCGCGCCGGTTTTGGGGATCGTCCAGGTGGGGAGCCAGTGCGCCGCGGACCGCTATACCTACCTGCCCTCCCTCGCCCCCTTCCTGCTTTTGGGCGCGGCGTCGGCCCGCGTAATGGCCGGGCGGCGCTGGGTCTTGCCGCTGGCGGCGGGGGCCCTGGCCGCCTTCCTGGGTTTGGGAACGCTCCACCAAACCCAAACTTGGAAGGACACGGTGACCCTTTGGGGGAATGTTTTGAGGGTGAATCCACGGAATTGCGAAATCCCCCACGCGAATTTGGCGGACGGCCTCATGGAAGCGGGCAACCTGGAAGGGGCCCTGGTGGAATTCAACCGCGCCATCGCCATTGACCCCTCAGCCGCTTATCCGCACGACGGCAAGGGAATGGCGCTCTTGCGCCAGGGAAAATTAGAGGCGGCGGAGGGGGAGTTGAAAACCGCGGTTCAGCTGGAGCCGAAGAACGCCCGTTATCTCTGCCACCTGGGAATGGCCCATGTTGAAATGAAGAAACCCCTCGACGCCCTCGCGGAATTCCAGGAATCAATCCTGGCCGATCCTGATTTCGCCGAGGCCTACCATCAAGTGGGGCTTATCCACCTGGGCGGGGGAAAGCCCGGAATCGCCAGGGAGGTTTTTCAAAAGGCCCTCGACTTGGACCCGGACAACGGCCGTTATCGGGCGGATTGGGACGCCGCCACACAAAACCAGGTTGAAACGGGGAAATAAGGAGGCCGCCCAACGGGGCCGGGGTTTGGGTATCATGAGAAAACCTGATTCGAACCGGAAGGAATCCCCGTGGAAACCACAAAAGCGATCGCCCTGTCGGCCCTGTGCCTTTTCTTGCTGATCATCACGGGTTTTCAGTACCGTTCCCTTTTGGACCGGATCTTCTTCCGCGGCCTCCTGGGAAGCTTGGCGCAAGGGGTTGTCGCCGAGAGCGGCGACGGGAAGGACCTGCTTCCCGACGGAAAGCCCGCCCCGACCATTCCGGCGGGAACCATCCCCTCCAGCGCCCCCTGTGGCCTTGCGTGGATCAGCGACAACCCCCTGGGGCTGGCCCCCAATCCGCCCCCCTCGATCATCCGCTTTAAACGAATCTTCAACCTGTCCGAAAAGGACCTGGAAAAGGGCCAATTCATCCTCACCTTCAAGGCCGACGACAAGGCCGAGTTTTTCCTGAACGGGAAACCCAAGGCGGCGGCCGCCTGCGCGCCTCCCCCCGGCAACGACGGAGAATGCCAGCAGTTTTGCCACGTGTTCATCATCCCCGCCTCGGCCTTCCATCCCGGCCCCAACGAGTTGGATATCCTCCTGACGAACCTTTTCAATATTTCCGTGGGCAACCAGTTCGGTTGGACTGAATTAAGCTACCGGTTGCGGCATACGGAATAAAAACGGATCCCGCCGCTCCCGACATCAGTGGCAACAGCGCGTAACAGATTTCCTGTTTCGAGGGGGTTGGTTCCGTTTTAGCCAAAAAAAGAGCCTGCCCCCGGAGGGGAGGCTCTTTTTTTATTCCTGAGGATCCGTTTTTATTTGGCGGCGGAAGGCAAATGGGCGGCCCCGCCCGCCCCGCCGATGGTGTTTTTCGAGAGGCTGTTCAGGGTGTTGGACTTTTGAAGGCCGTTCTTGGCCAGGCCGTTTCCGGCTTTGCCGGTTTGGACGCCCCCGGTGAACTTGGAAAGCCCTTGGCGTGAACTTTGACCGTGGTTCAAACTGTGGGCGGAGCGCTTCGGATTGCCGCCGAGGCTGCCCAAGTGGACGCCTTCGTCGTCGGCACTGTTATTTTGACCCCGGTTCAGGCTGTGGCTGGAACGTTTGGGGTTTCCTCCGACGTTGCCCAAGTGGATACTCTCGTCATCACCGCGGCTGTTGTTCTGGCCGTGGGTCAGGCTGTGGCTGGAACGCTTGGGGTTGCCGCCGAGGCTACCCAGGTGGATGCTCTCGTCATCCGAGGCGCCGTTTCCCAATTTGCTTTGGGCATTACCTCCCCGGGCCGCCGGTTTGCCTCCCTCATGGGTGTCGGTGGGATTAATCCCATCTCCATCCTGCCCGTCCGTCAAACTGGATCCCGGGGCCTGCCGGCTTTCCTCGGGCACCGATAATCGCGGATTCCCAGCCCCGCCGCCATTGCTTTCCGCCCAAAGCGTTCCCGCGGTTCCCGCCAAGAGGAATACCCCCATCACCCGAATGAACTTACCCATTAGTCTGCCTCCCAAAATGAATTCCTTCCATTGGAACAACCGCTTTGGGCGGTTGGCGTAGAAGGGAAGGATGGGGAGATTTTAAGGAAGACCGACACCTTCGGATATTGGAATGTAGGGCCGAAAAGGGAAAAGGGAAAACTTCAGATGAAAACGAAATTCGGCAAGGTTTTTGGGGCCGTAAATCCGAGGGGAAACAAAATTTCGGGATAAAAAGATCCTTCTTGGGTCCACTCTTTTCCATCTTTTTTCCCGGTTACAGCCTTATCCTATTTGAGCCGGATTGTTTTGGGCGGAAGGTGAACTTAATGAATAAAACCGGATGGTCGCTCTTGGGCGCGCTGGCCGTGGCGGGCGGGACGGCCTATCTTTCCTGGCATCCACTGGGGGCCGGTTCCCCCCGGCCTGCGTCCCCTTCGGCGGCCCTCAACCTGGCCCCCGTCGTGACGCCCGTGGAGTGGAAGACCTATTCCGACAGCGAACTTCATTTATCCATTGATAGCCCCTTCGAGCTGAGGGTGACCAAACCACCCGTGGGCGAGGTGAAAAGCGTCGAGATGGAGGGGAACGACCTTTGGCAGAAATTCTATATCACCCTCAAGGCGCAGGAATTAAGGGGCTACGAACCAGACATGGCCCGGGAGCTGGACGCGCAGGTCAAACTGCTCCAAAGCATGAACGCCTTCCTGCGCAACCTCCAGGTGGAGACCCACCCGGTGACCCTGGCCCTGGCCACCGGCCTGATGGCCGAGGGCAGCTGCCACGTGCCCGGCCGAACCGCCTGGACGATCCAGTTCCTCAAACTTAGGAAGGATGCCATCCTATTGGACCTCCTGATCCAATACGAACCGACCGCGGAAGGCAAGGCCGCGGCAGAACGGGTCCTGAGCTCCCTGGGTTTTAACAATTAACGGAACCGGGGCGCCTCAAGGCGCTTAACTTGCCGGCCCGTTGAATTCCTACACTCGAATGTTTTTTTAATCCCGTCGCCGTTCTTTTTGGGGGAGTCCCCTCCCCGGCGGCTTATATAATGGCCCCCAGCAGCTTTTAACCCGGGGGGACCATGGCCGACCAGGACATCCAACGCAAACTTTCCGCCATCATGTTCACGGACATCGTGGGCTACACCAAGATGATGGGGCGGAACGAGACCGACACCCTGGCGTTCCTCAATTTCCACGACCACCTGCTCCGGCTGGAGATCGACAAGAACGGGGGAAAGGTCATCAAAACGATCGGGGACGCCTTCCTCGCCGATTTCTCGAGCGCGGTCAACGCCGTCCGGTGCGCGGTTTCCATCCAGGGGCGCCTGGAGGACCACAACCGGACCACCGGGGAGTCGAGGCAGCTTCGCATCGGCATCCACATTGGGGACGTGGTGGTCTCCAACAACGACATCCTGGGGGACGGGGTCAACATCGCCTCGAGGCTGGAGTCCATCGCCGAGCCCGGCGGCATCTACGTGTCCGAGGACGTCTACCACCACATCAAGAACATGCCCGAGTTCAGCACCGTCTTCGCGGGCGCCAAGGACCTGAAGAACATCGACCGGAAAATCGGGGTCTACCAGGTGACCCCGCCGGGGAAGGGAAAAACCAGGAAGCCCGCCCAAACCCGGAAAACCATCGTGTTTTTCCTGGCGCTGGCCCTGGTGGCCGGAATGGTGGGGTGGTTCACTTCCCCCGCCGGACAGGAATGGTTGGGGTCCCTGATGGCGAAACTGCCATTCACCTTGAACATATGGGGCTTCCGGTTAGGTCCGCCGCCCCCGACCCCTGTCCCCACTCCTTCGCCCGTGCCCACCGTGCCGCCCACCTTCACCGCGACCGCCACCTCTACCTCGACCTCCACGCCTACCGCCATCCCCACGCCGACCCCCAAGCCGAAGGTGAAGCTTTCCGCGCCCAAGAAAAAACCGAAGCCTAAACCCCAAAGGGCCCGGGCCCCTCAAGAAGACGGGATCGAGGCGACCTCGGCGGATGAGGACGCCGACGTGGGGGATGCCGCCCCGACTCCCCGTGGGGCGACCCGCCTGAACTCGGTGCTCATTGACGGAGCCATTCCCAGCCCCGAACCCACGCCCCCGGACCAACTGCCCGATCCCAACGACCTGCCCCCTTCGCCTTGAGGAAATGGATTAGGTCAAAAGGATATTACCCATTCGATGGGGCTCCTTTGGA
>DATKOC010000185.1:0-12780 GCA_035524855.1 bacterium | reverse complement strand
CTTCTGAAGTTCCGCCCAGAAGGGTTCCGGCATCTTTTGCTCCCCGAAGCCGCAGAAAATGGAGGACTCGTTGACGATCTCGTTTCCCACATAAACGGGGTCGTCCTTGAGTGCCAATCCCGTATAGGGATTCACATGGGTCAGCAGTTCCTCGGCGTATTTCTTGTTGAGCTCGATCACCCGGCGGCTGAAATGGATGACGGTCTTGGAACCATCCTCGAGCTCTGAGGCCCCGGGGACATCGTCCCCGGAACGGAATTTACGGCCCACGGACCAGTCGGGATAGACGTAGATGCCGTTCTTCTTGAGGGCCCCAATGAGGTAGTCCATTTTGTCGAGGGAGTCGGGGAGGAAAATCTGGGTATTGTCGGCCTTGGGGTCGAAGAGGCTGTGATCGCCCCAGTTGTTGTCCAGGAAATGCAGGCGCACCAGGTTGATCCCCAGTTTCGCCATGCGCGCGGCCACTTGGTCGGCCTCGGCATGCTCCATGAAGATCTTCGGCCCCACGATGTCCGTGCCCCAGAACTTAACCCGGGCGCCGTCCTTAAAGGCGAAATGGCCGTCCTTGACGGTAACAAAACCGTGGCTCCCCGCCGTTTTCTCGTTGAGGAAGGAAAGGTCCAACGGCGCGTCGGAAATTTTCGCCGGGGGCTGGAAGGCATACCAATCGGAGGTATCCGTCCTTTGCTCGGTCAGGTGGGTCGCGGATATCTTTGCTCCCTCAGCGTCCAAAAGTGTCAGGGTCAAGTCGTCAAACCAAGCCTTGCCCGTACAGTTGCCAAGCCCCGCGTCCACATGAACCTGGGCGGTCCCGGCGGGAAGGGTGAATTTTTTCTCGTAATAGGTCCAATCGGTCGTGCCGGTGACCTTGCAGACCGAATCCTGCCATCCCCCCACCTGCTTGCCCGTGGCGTCCCGGAAGTCGATGCCAAGCCTCGCCGCCTCCCAGGTTTCCTTGCCCCGGACCACGTCAGCGGTCTTCACCCAGCCGCCATAAACCACCGCCACCGGCGACCTGCCCGGAAACGAGATATCCTGGCTGGCCAGGTTCCAGGAAGGCGCGTCGTTCATCACCATGATGCAGTGGATGGAGTCGTGGCCGTTTCCGGTCACATGGGCCATACCCCAGTCCGATGAGCCAGGGGTCTCGAAATCCCCATCCATAATCCAGTTGTCGCTCTTGACCAAGGTGGGCGGTTTCAAGTGGGGGTGGGTGGAAGCTCCCACGGGCAGGGGCTTGAAATCGTAATCGTAAACGAAGCATTGGAGCCCTGAGTACCAGGCCTTGCCCTGGCAATGATCAAGGATGAGGCCAATTCGGGCCGTGGCGGCCCCAGGCGGCACGTGATATTGGTTGGAATAGAAGTCCCATTCGTGGCTGTCACGCAGCCGCGCCACGTCGGACGGCCAATCCCCCGCCCGTTGGCCCTGGGCGTCGTAAAAGGTGACCGTAATGCGGGCCATTTCCCAGTCATGGAGCCCCGCCACCTTGACGTCTTGGCATTTCATCCAGCCTGAGACCTCGATGGCGGGCGGAGGCGGCTGGGGCAGTTTGACATCCTGCTCATAAGCGACCCAATCGAATTTCGAGCTTTCCAGATAGGCGGCGTCTTGCCCTTCCCGCCCAGGCTTGGTCGTGACTTGGGGCTTCCAGGCGGCTTGGGATTTAAAGTCACCGTTTTCGACCCAGTTCAAGTTGGCTCCAAAAAGGTTGTAAACCATCGAACAAAAAGCGAACAAAGGGGGCAAAACCTTTCGGCTCCTCATTGAAACTCCTTGGATCAAAGTCTCACAATTTTACAGGACGTCATTCAAACCCATTTATTCAAAATTTGCGGGGTTGTTTTAACCCGAAATCAATGTTTTGTGAGTTTAACACTAAAGCGAAAATATAAGTTAAGCCAAAAACCCTTGGAAAAAACGCCTCCAAATTTGAATTTGGATATAGTGTATTACCAGAATTTCGGTAACGGTTTTCCTTACTTTGTGCCTTTCCCCATGGCAACAGCCTTAAGTTCCTGATAACATTACTTTTCGTTGATAAGGGCGTACCAATCCTTAATTTAATCTCAGTTCTGGGAGGCTTGAAGATGAAACGCTTGATTTGGATTTTGCCAGTATTTTTCCTGGCTACACTTTGGATGATTGGAGCTGGCTGTAGCAGTAGCACTCCTTCGAGCCCAGCGGCCACTAACACGCCAACGGCCGTCCCTCCCACGAACACCGCGACCAAAACCCCCACCACCACCGTAGTCAGCACCCCGACCAATACACCAACGGCTACCTCGGTTTCCGGTTGCACCTTGTTGCTGAACGACTGCGAGACTCTGTCGGAAAACGGCAACTGGACGGAATCAACGGGAGGCACCATCAGCACTTCCGCCGTCACCGGCGTAACCCATGGTTCAAACTCGTTGGACATCAATATCACAACGGGTGCCGGTTGGAACAAGTGCGCTCAGTTGGATAACTTCCTTCCCAACGTATTCAATACCGCAACCCAAGTGGTTTTGGACGTTTTCGCTGATAGTGCGGTCACCACTGGTAATGGCGGTTGGGACCAATTAGTTCTTCAATGTAACGGCGGTAATACCTTCGCGACCGGAACCGGCGTCGCTTTAGCGTATGGCCAGCAATCCGTTACCTTTACGGTTTCGGGTTCCGCTCCGGCGACCGTTAACACCTTGGAATTCATTTATCAATCTGGAGGCACTCCGACCGGTCATCTTTATTTCGACAATATCCGGGTATTCTATTCGGGCGCCTGCCCCACGATTCCCGCTAAAATCCAAGGCTGGGACTTCGAGAACAACTCGGTCACCGATTCTGTCGGGACCTGGATCGCCGAGACGGGCTCGGGCGGAAACGTTTCAGGTGCCATCGCTATCACCTCTCCCGGTGTGGGCAGCACCTACTGCTTGGACGACACCGCCGCTTTCACAGGTCAAAGCCAGTATGCTGGGGCCGAGATGGACATCTCCACCCCCGTCAACGGTTCTTCCTTTAGCGGTATCCGTTGCCGGATGTGGATTGACTCTGCCTGCGACACAGACGGCTATCCGGGTGGTCAGATTCAAATCGGGGACGGGACCAACTATCCCCAATCCGGTTGGAATAACTTGTCAAAGAGCGGCTGGGCCATTGTGGACTTCCCCGCCTCTTCCTGGGGAACCTTCACCAAGTCCAACATCAACTTGATCAAACTCCAAGCTGCGACAGGCACCTCCGGCACCTCTTTCGGGACCGGGCACGTAAAATTCGACAACGTGGAGTTCTATTGATCTTTCGCTGAGTTAAGTTTTCAAAGACGGCTCCCCTTTGGGGAGCCGTCTTTTTTTTACTTCTTCCAGCCAAAGGGCGGCAGGACTTGAAAAATGACGACTTCGTTCTATGTTTAACGTGTGTCGTACCTGCTTGAAATCCTTATAAAACAAAGGATTTTTCTTTTATTTTGGGCGATTTCTTGTAATATGGCACCTTCTTCGGGGCCCTTACGGCCTGAAGATGCAGTTAAATTTTCGTTAGTAGAAAGGTTGTCGCAGCATGGCACAAGGAACTGTGAAGTGGTTTAAGAACGAGAAGGGCTTTGGTTTCATTTCCCAAGACGGAGGCGAGGACGTATTCGTCCACTTCTCCGCGATTCAGTCGGATGGATTCAAGTCCCTCAACGAGGGTGACCGCGTCGAGTTCGACGTCACCCAAGGCCAGAAGGGTCTAAAAGCCGAGAACGTCCGCAAGATCTAATCTCGCGGGACGCGAAAAGCCCCTGGGGAAATCCCCAGGGGCTTTTTTATTTGGGTCGATTCTGTTTTCACCCTTTCCGGAACCGAAATAAAGCTTCTTCCTCTTTTTCATGAACCCGGCTGATCCATCCTGCTAAAATAATCCCCGTTTTCGGTTGGTAATTAATGGATCAAATCAAAAATATGTGATCCATATCATCATTGGAATAGATGTTCCAGCTTATGATTCGGCTCCATTGGGGAATGTAAGCCTCAAAATTTGGAAAATAGCAGTTAGTCAAGAAACATCATGGAGGATAGCGATGAAACGCTTATTTTGGCTTTCGCCGGTTGCCATTCTGGCCACCCTTTGGATGATTGGATTGGGATGCACCACGAACAATAACCCCGTCGCCCCGCCCACCTGGACGCCGGTCCCCAACACGGCGACCTCCACCAAAACCAACACACCAACCAAAACCGCCACGGCAACCGTCGCCGTGACAAACACCGCGACGAATACCCCTGCCGACACCGCCTCCAACACCCCTACAGCCACACCTACCGATACTTCGGTCTTCACAGCCACTGACACCGCAACCGACACACCGTCGGGGACTCCGACCGACACCGCCACAGACACGGTGACAGACACCCCCACCAACACCCCCACGGCTACGGCAACGGCTTACACCTGGACCACAGTGGATTTTGAGGGTTCTTCCTCGGTCCCTTCAGGATGGTTTTCTTCGGGCGAAAGTGGATTTGCCGCGTTTTCGGCCCTGGCTATCTCAACGGTTCAAAATCATACCATATCCGGCACCAACGCCCTTCAGGCCTCGATTACTTTCAGCGGGGCCAATCAAGCGGCGGACTTTGGCTTTCAATTCAACACCAACCCGGGTGGCGTTTCCAATACCAACTTGACGGGGCTGACAATTTCACTTTGGTTTTACATTGATCAGGCGCCTGGCTTGACCGCCGGTAGCGCCAACACCGGAATCTATCAGTTCTGGATTCAAGATGGGGCGCCCAGTTACAACTGGCAGTCGAATAATTTCTCATGGGCATCTCCCCCAGTGGGGACTTGGACGCAAATTTCAATCCCCGCCAACCAGGGTGGGATTGACCCCTCTGATGTTTGGAAATTCGGATTGCAACTCGGCACTGGCAGCCAGGCCGCAACGGGTCAAACCGTCAACCTGTATATCGACGACATCAGCATCCAATAATCAACCCGAAACAAAAAGCCCCTGCCCAGAAATGAGCGGGGGCTTTTTTATTTCCGGAGAATTTCGCTTTCTTCCCCGACAAAGCTGAATATAATCCCGCCCGGTTGAAATAAACAGCGCCAGGGGGACAAATTGAAATTCTTTCTAAAATGGATGCTTGGATTGCTGGTGTTGGTCGTTATGGCCGCCATGGTCGGTTATCTTTATTTCAGCGTGACTTTCCCCAGGGTCAGTCCGGCCGAAAACCTTAAAATTGAATCAACACCAGTGAGGCTGGCCCGGGGCAAATACCTGGTGGAAAACGTAACCGGTTGTTTTGGCTGCCATTCGGACCGCGTCCTGAGCCAGTATAACTTTCCCTTGAAAGAGGGCACACTGGGACGTGGTGGTTTTCTCTTCAGCAAGCAATTGATGGGGCTTCCGGGAAACCTCTACTCGCGCAATATCACACCTTATAACCTTGGAAAATGGACTGACGGGGAAATCGTAAGGGTCCTTCGGACCGGGGTCAACCGCGAGGGAAAAGCCTTGTTTCCACTCATGCCCTATCCTCACTTGGCGGGTCTTTGCCAAGAGGACCTCTATTCCATCGTGGCTTATATCCGCACCCTCCAACCCATCGCCTATGACCCGCCTGCGACGAAACTGGACTTCCCGGTGAATTTCATCGTCAAGACGATCCCCCACGACCCCGGCCCCTTCCCCGAATTCCCGGACAAAAAAGACAAAACCACCTACGCCCGCTACATGATCAACGCCACCGCTTGTTACGACTGCCATACCCCCGTGGATGCCCATGGACAACCTGTGCCAGGCATGGACTTCGCGGGTGGGATGGAATTTTACTTCCCCGATGGCTCCACTTTACGTACCGCCAATATCACTCCCGATCAAAAAACAGGAATTGGGGATTGGACGAAGGGTTATTTCATCAAGCGATTCCGCGAGGGAAAAACGATGGCGGACACCCATGCGATCGTCAAACCGGGGGAATTCAACACGCTGATGCCTTGGCCGGAATATGGGAACATGACGGATGGGGATTTAGGTGCGATTTACGATTACCTGCACGATCAGGCCAAACCGGTTGTGCACCAGGTTGAAAAATTCACGCCTCCCGGAAAATAAAGCCGAAAGGTTGCGCCAAGGCTCACCATTTATCGCACTGAGCCTGCGTCCGTTTGTAGTTTTCCAGCGTGTCGATTTTCCCATTTTCGATCATGACCGCCTTTTTAAACCGGTCATAGATCGGGTAAATAAGGCGGTTGACCCGGGTTGAAACGATGGCCTTTCCCTGGCCCATCGAGGACACCGCCAGGGGGTTAGCCTTAGTTGGAATGGTGCGGTCAACAGCCAGGGCTTGGCGCATCATTTCCAGGTACTTCCCCAGCACAGCCTGATTGATGGCCACGTGCTGGTTCTCGTGGGCCAGGATGACCCGGTAGGGGCATCCCCCCTCGGGATACTGGCTGGACACGTAAACATCCATCTTATGGTAGGAAAAATCCACCTTAAGGGAATCCACCCAAATACAGCATCCCCCACTCCTTCCGTGCCGCAAGCCCCCAATCTGGTATTGGGTATTCAATTCATGCTCGGCCAGAGTGATTCCAGGGTTATGCATCATCCGGGAATGATACTTGGCGTGCCGCATGGCCTCGATTTGGGCGGTGCTGTGGTCATGGAAATAGCTGGGCTGGATCGGCGTATTGATGAGGTGAATAACCGAGGAACGGTCGAAGTGGGGGTCGCCAGGGCAGGCGGAAAAACCAAAGGCACTCACCCAAAAGACCAATCCAACACGAAGCCAAGAAGGCAAAAAGTTCATTTATCCTTCCTTCATTTCAACAAATCTGTTTCAGAACGGCTTTGCGGCCCATTAACAAGTCCCCGGCCAGGAAGAAGGGGTCCAATTCCGCACCTTCTTTTTGGACGACCGAAACCAGGTAACTAAAGCGCCCGAGGGCCGGATCGGCTAAAAACTTCCATTTCCAACCGAAATTCCGGCAGGCTATTTCCCCCAAATAAGCGCCAACCACGCCCAACCGGATTTGGGCGTCTTCTTCCGTTTCAATTTCCTTCACAAGCTCGGGCGAATAGCGCGCTAAACGCCTGAGGGAAGAGGGCGTGAAGTCCGGCGCGATTTCCCGGAGGTCTTCGTCGGAGTTACGGATAAGCCGGGAGATCATCCGGCCGGCGTTGTTGGACCCCTCCGAATCCTGTGTCTCAGGCCTAGAACGTTTCGAGATCGTCTCCCGAACCAAGCTCTTGGCCCTGGAAAAATGCCCCAAGAGGGCCCAACCTCTCGAAAAACCCATGAAGGCCGTCACGACACCGCCAAAGACGGCGATCACTTCTATCCACCAAGGGGAAAGGGCCGGGTAAAACTGCGCGGGATATTTATTGTTGAGGACGGGAACCAGTCCTAAAACAGCCGTCAGGAGAAAATAGGGCCAAGAGGGATGGAATTTAGCGCCGCTCAAAACTCAATACCTTCCTTCGAGGGCATCTTTTCATCGAAATAATGCTTTTCCTTGCGCATCTCCGTGACCAAATCCGCCTTCGCCACTAGTTCCGGCCAAATCTGGTGTCCGGTTAACACCAGTTCGCAATGGCGCTTCTGGTCGTAAAGCGCCACTAGTTCCATGACTTCTTCCTGGCTCACCAGCTTCGTCATAACCGCCGCGAGGATTTCGTCCAAGATCAATAAATCCTGGCCCCCTTTCGTAATTAGCTCCTTGGTTTTGGCCAGAGCCGCCTTGGCTTCCTCGAAATCCCCCGGCTCATTTTTGAAGCGGAAGGCTCCGGGGCCCAGAACCCTCTCTTTTCCGAAAGGAAACAATTGGATCCGGGGGAGACCCCGAAGAATCTTGCGCTCGGAATAATGCTCGTTGACCCCATCGAATCCCTTGTCGAATTGGACGATAGCGACTTTCTTTCCGACCCCCAGGGCGCGGATGGCCAGGCCAATGGCGGACGTGGTTTTGCCCTTGCCGTAACCGTAATAAATGTGAAGCCGATGTTCCATGGGGGCAGTTTAGAGGAACTCGCAAAAGAAGTCGACGGTCGGCAGTCAATGGTCGACAACGAAAAAAGGCTAACTTCTATAAAGAGTTTTCGGGAGACAAGACGCAGGGATTGAATTTAAGGCTTTCGACTGTGAACTGTCGACCGCTGACTGGTTTTAGGCCTTTTTCCTGGCGAGCGACTTGATGCCTTTGCGCATTTCCTGGTCCACCAACATGAAACGGATTCCATGGTGGCGTTCCTGGGACCACATGATCTTGCCGAAGACTTCAACGGGCTGGTCCTTGGAGATTTCAAAGTTTAATTTGACAAGAAACTGAGGGTTCAATTCCTGTTGGCTTTGCAACCGCAGGCCACCCTCGCTGATATCACGTGCCTGGACTTCGAAGGATTCGGTTTGGACCTCGTAGATATTTCCGGACTTGGAGGGCAAAACCGGGAAAACCCGGACGGGTTTCTGGAATTCAAATCGGTTGTGTTTCCGCTTTTCCACGTTGATGGTCATGGAACCGGTTCCTTTTTGTTTTATTTTTGCCGCCTTGGACGGCAAGGGAGCTTCCCAATTTCAAAGGAAAACCCCTTTCACAACGTCGCGAAGATTTTACCACTACTTTTTCAGCTTAGACGGCCTTCCGGTAAATTATTTGAACTTTTATTGGCGCGCTGAAAACCTACACCAACAGCCCTTGTCTCAAAACTTATTGGACAGCGTGATAATCCTGGCCCGTTCATTCCATAAAACAAATAGTGACAACGGGCCCGGGCCTATTCACTCATTGCTCTTCATTTGAAAAATAGGCCTGCAGGGGCTTCACCTTGATCTCACGTTTCTTCAACACCTCGATGCCGTTGGCCGCCGCCGCGCAGGCGGAGAGGGTCGTGATGCAGGGCACGTTGTAAACCACCGCCGTACGGCGGATCTGGAAGTCGTCCGACCGGGGCCCCTTCCCCGCGGGGGTGTTCATGATGAGTTGGATGCCGCCGTTCTTGATCAGGTCCACCACGTTGGGCCGCCCCTCGTGTACCTTGCGCACCACCGTCACCTCCAAGCCGTTGCTGGTGAGGGCCTGGGCCGTGCCCTGGGTGGCCACCAGCTTGAACCCCATGTCGGAAAGCCGCTTGGCGATGAAAATCACCGACCGTTTGTCCTTGTTCTTCACCGACACGAAAACCGTTCCCTTGGAGGGCAGGCTGGAATTGGCCGCCATCTGGCTCTTGGAGAAGGCCATGCCGAAATCGTGGTCGAGGCCCATGACCTCACCCGTGGATTTCATCTCGGGGCCCAGCACCGTGTCCACACCCGGGAAACGGTTGAAGGGGAAGACGGATTCCTTGACCGCGATGTGTTTGAGGTACGAGACTTCTTTCACGCCAAGGTCCTTGATGGTCTTGCCCGACATCAGCCGCGCCGCCACCTTGGCCCAAGGGGTCCCGGTGGCCTTGGAAACGAAAGGAACGGTGCGGGAAGCCCGGGGATTCACCTCCAGCACGTAAACCAGGTCGTTCTTGATGGCATATTGCACGTTCATCAGCCCCTTCACCTTGAGGGACAGGGCCATTTCCCGCGTGTATTTTCGGATGGTGTTGATTTGGTCCTCGCGCAGGGTATAGGGAGGGATTACGCATGCCGAGTCACCGGAATGGATGCCAGCCTCCTCGATATGCTCCATGATGCCCGCGACGAGCACTTCCTTACCATCGCTGACGCAATCCACGTCCACCTCCAGGGCGTCCTCCAGGAAATGATCAATCAAGATGGGCTTGTCGGGGGCCGCCTCGGCGGCCTTGGCCACGAACTCATCCAGGGATTCCTCGTCATAGACGATTTCCATCGCCCTCCCACCCAACACGTAGGAAGGCCGAACCACCACCGGGTAACCCACCTTGCGGGCCACCGGCTTGGCCTGTTTGACGTTCATGGCGATGCCGTTGTCCGGTTGCCGGATCTTGAGGCGCTTAAGCATGGCTCCAAAGAGCTTGCGGTCCTCGGCAACGTCGATGGATTCGGGCGAGGTGCCAATAATGGGCGCCCCCGCTTTTTTGAGGGACACCGCCAGCTTCAAGGGCGTCTGTCCGCCAAACTGCACAATGACCCCCTTGGGCCTCTCCCGATCCAGGATGTTCATCACGTCCTCGAAAGTCAGTGGCTCAAAGTAAAGGCGGTTCGAGGTGTCGTAGTCGGTGGAAACGGTCTCAGGGTTGTTGTTGACCATGATGACTTCGTACCCGTCGGCCTTCAGGGCGAAGGCCCCGTGCACACAGCAATAGTCGAACTCAATGCCCTGGCCGATGCGGTTGGGTCCGCCGCCCAGGATCATGATTTTGTTGTTTTTGGTGGGCACGGCCTCCATATCCTTTCCGGCAAAGGACGACCGGCCTAATTCATAAGTGGAATAAAGATAGGGGGTGAACGCTTCGAACTCGGCGGCGCAGGTGTCTACCATCTTGTAAACCGGCTTCACGCCCCGCATTTTCCGGTAGTTGCGGATGTCGGTTTCCTTGGTCCCGCAGAGGAAGGCCAGCTGGGTGTCGGAGAATCCGCAGGCCTTGGCCCGGCGCAACAACTCCTCGGGTAACTTCGCTTTCAACTTGCCACGCTTCCCCGTTGCCTTCTCCAGTTCCTTCTCCAAATCCACGATTTCCTTCATCTCGTTCAGGAACCAGGGGTCGATAGAAGTCAGTTTGTAGAGCTTGTCCACGGAATAGTTCTGCCAGAGGGCCTGGCGAATGAAGAAATGGCGTTGGGAGGTGGGCTTGCGCAATTGGGCGTCCAGCACGTCATGGGAAAGACCCCGGGGTTTGCGGGCCCCGGTTCTTTGCCAGCGGCCTTCTTTCCATTCCCGACCGTCGGCCCCCAGGCCGATGGTGCCCGTCTCCATGGAGCGCAGGGCTTTCTGGTAGCTTTCCTTGAAGGTGCGCCCGATGGACATGGTCTCCCCCACGCTCTTCATGGAGGTATTCAGGATGTCCTCGGCGTCGGGAAATTTCTCGAAGGTGAAGCGGGGAATCTTGGTGACCACGTAGTCGATGGAGGGCTCGAAAGCCGCCTTGGTGTAGCGGGTGATGTCGTTGAAGAGCTCGTCCAGGGTGTAACCCACGGCCAGCTTGGCCGCGATCTTGGCGATGGGAAACCCCGTGGCCTTGGAGGCCAGGGCCGAGGAGCGTGACACCCGCGGGTTCATTTCGATCATGACCATGCGGCCCGTCTTGGGGTCCACCCCGAACTGGATGTTGGAGCCCCCGGTGTCCACGCCGATTTCCCGGATGCAGGCGATGGAGGCGTCCCGCATGCGCTGGTATTCCTTGTCCGTCAGGGTCTGCGCGGGGGCCACCGTCACCGAGTCCCCCGTATGGATGCCCATGGGGTCCATGTTCTCGATGGAGCAGATGATGACCACGTTGTCCTTGAGGTCGCGCATGACCTCCATCTCGAACTCTTTCCAGCCCAGGACCGATTCTTCAACCAGGCATTGGTGGATAGGCGATAAATCCAACCCTTTGGAGAGGATTTCCTCGAATTCCTGGCGGTTATAGGCGATGCCACCACCGGTCCCCCCCAAGGTAAAGGCAGGGCGAATAATGACCGGGTAGCCGTTGGCCTCGGCGAAGCCAAGACCCTCTTCCAGGCTTTTAACCGTAAGAGAGTTGGGCAGGTCCAGGCCGATCTTGAGCATGGCCTCTTTGAATAACTGGCGGTCCTCGGCTTTCTTAATGGCGGCCAAGTTGGCCCCGATGAGCTCTACTTTGAATTCATTCAAAGTGCCGTTTTCTGCCAGGGCCACCGCCGTATTGAGAGCCGTCTGGCCCCCCAGGGTAGGCAAAAGGGCGTCTGGACGCTCTTTTTCAATGATCTTGCGGCACACTTCGGGGGTGATTGGCTCCACGTAGGTTCGGTGGGCAAATTCCGGGTCGGTCATGATGGTAGCGGGGTTGGAATTGATGAGGATAACCTCGAAGCCCTCTTCCTTCAGGGCCTTACAACCCTGGGTGCCCGAATAGTCGAATTCGCAGGCCTGCCCGATGATGATGGGACCGGCGCCAATAACCATGATTTTTTTAATGTCAGTGCGTTTCGGCATTGGGACCTTTCGGAACGAATAACTTCAAGCCGCAATTCTTACAATGGGTGGACAAGACAAATCCAAAAATCCATGTCTTCACGCTAAAAAAACGTCCCTCACACTTGGGGCATTTGACGAAAGCCATCGTGAAGAAGAAAACCACCATGATCAAGGCACCATAACCCACCAAGGGCCAGAACCACATCGCCTTTCCAGAGGTAAAAGCGATGATGATCAAGGTCAAGGCCGTTAGCGGCGCTAGATAGGACACCGTCACCATGGAAATCAGGAACTTTTTCCGGAGATCGATGTAAAGCCTCTTTTTCCAATCGTGCCGATGTCCAACCGGATGTTCAATCATGAGTTCTTCTCCACCATGTCCCTAAACTGTTTGAACAAATACCTCGAATCATGAGGGCCAGGCGAAGCCTCCGGATGGTACTGCACCGAGAAAACCGGCTTCTTCTTCATCATCATGCCTTCGCTAGTGTCGTCGCTGAGGTTCACATGGGTGGGAATGACCTCGTCCTTGTTCAGGCTCTTCTGATCCACGCAAAACCCGTGGTTTTGGCTGGTGATTTCCACCTTCCAGGTGAGGGTATTCATGACCGGCTGGTTGCCTCCCCGGTGTCCAAATTTGAGCTTGTAGGTCTTCCCGCCCAAAGCCAAGCCCAAAATCTGGTGGCCCAGGCAGATGCCGAAGATGGGAACGTTCTTCTCGATGAGTTCGCGGGTCGT
>DATKOC010000184.1:0-47280 GCA_035524855.1 bacterium | reverse complement strand
CTGCAACCCAACTACCCGGAGGACCTTTGCCTGTTGACGGAAAATGAGGAGCCCTGGTTCGTCTCCATCGCCCACGCGAAGGACAGCTACTTTTCCCTGCCCGAGGAGGAGAAAAATACCTTGATCCAAAGCATCCCCGAGTTGGGCAGGATCTTGACCAAGGACAAGGGCAACCACGTGAATTAAGAGTGAGGGGCCTGGGCGTGACCGTGGGAGTCTTCGCGGCGATACTTGGCTGGCTCCTGACTCGCTAAACTCTCTTCAAACGGTCCGGCCTCAACGAAAACCCGCCTTTCCCTCAACTATATTCGCTGGCGGTGTATCTATTGGACCCATAAGGCCCTAGGCTGGTCATATCACCCATTCAACCAAGGAGCGGGACATGACCAAGCTAAAGGGCCGTAAGAAGGCCAAGACGGAATTTTCGGTGAAGCGGATCGAGCGCAAGCAAACCCGCCATTTGACTGGTTCGGCGTTGGTGGAAGCTATGGCGAAAATCGCCGCCACCAAGCACAAGCCAGCCCATGCCTAAGTCTTTTCAGCTGGAAGCCGGGCCCACCAAGGTGTCCCGCCCAATCCTCTTCGCTTATAACCTAGCCTTCTCGGGGCTTTCACCCCAGGTGCTATCCATTCCCGTGGAATGGATAGGGCCAACCCTGCTGACCCGCCTCGTTGGCGCCGCCCAAGACGGGCCGCAAGAACACCCCTGCTGGCCGGGACCGAGGTAGCCGCTAAACCTCCCAGTCCCCGAGAAATCAAATGCCGCCACTTCAAAAATTAGATATCCAAAACAGGTTGGATGATGAGGGAATTCCCACAGGGGGATTTGTCCGCGGAATCGGCATTGCCATCGCCTGGCAGGACGGCCCCCTGGGCCAGGACGGTGACCGGAAGGTCCAAACCGGCGCTTATGTCGAGGATGTCTTGGAAGCCTGCTTGAACCGCCTGAAGTATTACCAGAGCTCGAAATTCAACTGCCCCGAGAATGTTTTGGCCATCAGCGAGTTGGAGGACGCCCTCAAATGGCTCCGGCGGCGGACTGAGGACCGCGAGAAAAGACTGGTCGAGGGGACCCACAAAATTTAGCGGACAAGTTCTTCCTGCCCGGAGCCGTCCTTAACGGTGCGACGCCACCGGAAAAACGGGATTGCGCCACCCTTACTGCCGGTAAGCGTCCTTCAACTTCTGGACATCAATCTTCCCCATTTGAAGCATGGCCTGCATCACCCGGTTGGCTTTCTTCTTATCCCTATCGTTCAGGTACTTGTTCAGGATGTCCGGTATGATCTGCCACGATAAACCATACTTGTCCGTCAACCAGCCGCAGCGGGACGGCCTTCCGCCCGCGCAGAGCTTTTTCCAGTAATAATCCACTTCCTTTTGGGTCTTGCAGGACACGAACATCGAGATGGCGGGGGTGAATTTGAACTGCGGCCCGCCGTTCAGGGCGTAGAAGTCCTGCCCCGCCAGGCGGAAGATCGCCGACATGGGGGTCAGCTCGAGGACCTTGGATTTTTTCTTAAAGATCGAGACATAGAACTTCGCGGCTTCCTGAGCCTTCCCGTTGAACCATAAAAACGGCGTGATCTTGGGCATGGCGCTCTCCTTTTTACCTAAGAGTCTACAAAAACAAAGACATTTTGAACCACAGAGTTCACAAAGTACACAGAGTGAAAACATTAGGTTTTAATTTAAATCGAAGCTTTAACTCTGTGCCCTCCGTGGCCGCCGAAGGCGGCCTGTGGTGAAAACCTTTTTTCTTAACTAAATTCCACGCAGCGCATGGAAAGCGTCCCATACTCGAAGCCCGTGTGGGGGTAGCGGATTTGGGGCTTCCCTTCCTTCCCCGCCGCCGCGGCCGCCACCAGGAGCGGCGTGAAGTGGTCGTCGGTGGGATGGGCCATCCGGGCATCCGGCGCCAGCTTCTGGTAGTCGGCCAGGCTGTCCAGCTCGAACCGGTCCAGGATCCCCTCACACCATCGGTCGAAGGCCTTGGCCCAGGTTTCGGGCTCCCCGTACCGGTCGGCGAAATTCACCACCCTCAGGTTATGGGTGATGTTGCCGCTGGCCAAGATGAACACACCCTTGGAGCGCAGGGGGGTGAGCAGGCGCCCCAGGTTGAGGTGCTCCCCCATGGGCACATTGGTGCCGATGGAAATCTGCAGGACCGGAATATCGGCCTTGGGGAACATGTGCATCAGGGGCACCCAGGCGCCGTGATCCAGTCCCCGGTCCGAGCTGGTCCCGGGCTTGATCCCCACCTTGGTGAGGAGGTGCATGACTTCCTTGGACAAAATCGGCGCGGGGGGCGCGGGATATTCGACCTGGTAAAGCTCGTCGGGGAAACCCATGAAGTCATAGGTCAAGGGCACCGCGTTGATGGGACCTAGGTGGGGGGGTTTTTGCAGCCAATGGGCCGAGACGACCAGAATCGCCCTGGGTCGCGGAAGGGACTTCCCCCATTCGCGCCAGGCCTCCACCGTGGCCCCGCTTTTCTCCAGCCCCAGCGTGGGTGCCCCGTGGCCGACGAACCCCACGGGCATGAGGGAATCTTGTTGGGTATATTCTTTGGGTTCATGAGGGGGGCGAGCCATGGAAGTGACCTCTTTCGTGGCACAAGATAAGGTTTTTTAATGGAAAAGTTAAGGATTATCCCCGCTTCTGAGTTTCCGCATAGTGGCCGGGGTTTTATAAGGCTATATTGATGAACCCGCTGGACTTCGCTCTTCGTCTAAAGGGTGGGGATAAAAGGAATGAAGTTTGGACACCCTCCATTTACCGAAAGGACAATACCATGAAAACCATTCTCTCCATCAGCCTGGCCCTCGCTTTGGCGCAAGTTCTGCCGGCTTTCGCCCAGGGCGAAAACGGGGGCCGCGCGAAAAATAACGCGGAATCCCTGGCCACCGATCAGGCAAAAACAACACAGAACGCCCACGCGGGAGCCGTTAGGACCAACCGGGTGAATAACCCCGCCCCCATCTCCGCGCCGGTAAGGAATAACGGCGGTGGAGCCGTAGCCCCACCCGCCCAGATCAACTTAAGCAGGCCCCTATTCCACAATAATCCCGTGGAATCGGAAAATGCCCGTCCCGCCCGTCAAAATCAGTATGTCCGGCCCCCTGTGGCGCCAGTCCAGGGCAACTCGGGGACTTTCCAGGCCCAACAGGTGAACCCGGACCATTTCAGCAACGGCGAAGCGCGGCACTCCCATTTCCAATCGAATTCCGGGACCTTCCAAGACCATCAAGTGAATCCCAACCAATTCATCGCCGCTTCCCCCTCGTCTGGAAACGTAGTCCACCACCACCATCCCTTCACCCAAGGTTATGTCCGCAAAAAGCTCCAAAAACTGGGGGTAAGCCAGATTCCCCAATACATCTCCGACCGTTCCCACATCCTGGACGCGGACAAACGCCATTCGGAGATGACCTATCCCAAGAAGGGTCCGGACCAGGCGCCTTTGCGGGTCTCGGCCATCCCGGCACGGGACTTCAACCAGCCGACGGTCCGGGATCACATGAAATTCTTGCGCGACAGCGGTTTTATGGACCAAGTTAAAACCTTGAACCATTCGGAAAACAAGGTTAACCATTACTACTGGCACCAGGATTCGGACCACGGCTACAACTATTGCCATTACACCGACCAATGGGGCTATCACTGGTACGGCTGGTACTTGTCGGACGGCTTTTTCTGGACCCGTTATTACAACCACCGGTGGTGGTTTTATGACCAGGACAAAGCCCGCTGGTGTTTTTGGGATAACGGTTTTTGGTGGTGGCAGGACCCCTACCATGTGGCCGACCTGTACCTCTACAACAACGCCCAATATATCCCGTGCGATTCGGCCAAGGACGCGGTGGTAACGACCGTCCAGACGGGTAATGATACGGTCTATTCCAGTCCCGACGGGACCCGCATGGTCAAGATCATGGGGGACAGCGGCGACGCTTTCCTTTTCGACACGGCCATCCCGGCTTCATTCAACCCCCTTTACCTGGCTTCCCAGGTGACGGGAGTGAAGTTTTCCAATACCAACGACGGCCAGCCACTGGAGATCATGCTGACGCTCAGCGATGGAACCTTCGACTTCTTTGACAACCAGGGAAATCCGCTGAGCTTCGGTGACGCATCCGACCCCTACGACCCGGTGCATGACCCTAACTATGATCCCCAGCCGGGAAACTGAGCCGGACCGCCCCATGTCACGGGATCGAATCCGGTCAATCGCTTCCAGCGGCTTTCACCCCCTGTTTCTGGCGGTTTTCCTTTGCGGGACGGCGGCCCAGGGGCAGGACGCCGGCGATTTATCCACCCTTTCAAATAACGGCACTACCCGGAACCACAAGTTGGTTAAGCCGTACCAGCACCGCCCCGACAGATTTTACGATTTGAGGCCCAAAAAACTCCCGCCGGCGAAAAAATTGAACGTCCTAAAACCAATTCAGGCGCAAGCCACTCCCCTTCCCACGGTCCCGCCAATCCTGGACAAGAATGGCAAACCGGTCACTTTTTGGCCCAAAGGCGCGCCCAAGAATGTCCCCAGCCTTTATGGGGATAAACCCCTGTTCAAAGCGCCCGGGACCCCGTAATCCTGTCCTTACCACGCCTGGACCGGTTGTTCCTCATTCCCTTCCACGCCATTCTCGTCCTTGGCCGCCGGATCCTTGCGGGGAGCCCTGCCTGTGATCTTGAAGGAATCAAAAAATTTCGCCATGGCCTGGGGGTCGAAGGCCTTGGGATCAGCGGCGTATTGGAGCAGGTAAAGGACTCCCGGTTGGAGGATCAGGCGGATTCCCAAGTGGTGCTGGTCGTTCTCAATTCCGCAGTCGAAAGCCGGGACGCCATGGAATTTGAAATAGTTCCGGTGGCCCATCCGGCCATGAAGCCGGTCCACGAACATCTCGGCGGTTTCCTCCAGGTAATTTTGGGGGGCCGCGGGCATTTCCCTCAAGGGGGTGGCGCTCACGTTGTAGGCGCTCTTGCGAGCGTCCACCGCCACCCAGGAACCGTTGGCCGACCGTTTGGCCGTTCCCGGAACTTGGACCTTAAACCAGCCGCTGGAAAATTCCCTCCAAGACGCCGAGGGAGCCGCTCCAATGAGGAGCAGGGCAAGGGCCGGAAGAAACAGGTGGGTCGGCTGCCTAAAACGGTTCATCCGTCTCCTTTCGCCGTGGATTTCACGAAACCACTGGGATCACAGTCCTATATTAAGCCTACGATCGTCTAAAATTCCATGACGCGGGCGGATGAAGAAGGTATCATTTGTGGGCCCATCCACCTTAACCAGCGAGGAAAACATGATCGAGGAACCCAACAACGAAGGACCCCAGGCGGAGGAAAGCCGCCTCACCCCCGAGGAACAGAAGAAGATCCTCTATATCACGCTCGTCATCATCCTCATGGCGGCGTCGTTCCTCGCCGGCCGGTTTTCCGTGGGCAAGACCCAGGCCCCCGATCCTTTCTCCCAATTGAACCAGGTGAACCCCTTGAACCAACAAAGCGGCCAATCGGGAGCCACCGCGCCCTCCTCCATTACGGAGGCTTCCCTAGGCATGATCAATTTCTCAGGGGTGTCGGACTCCAAGAAGGCCGAGGTCCTGGCCAAGTACAACACCCAAAGCTGTGGTTGCGGCTGCAAGATGAGCGTGCTGGATTGCATTATCAAGGACCCCAATTGTCCCATGTGGAAAGACCATATCAATGAGGTTCAAAAAGCCCTGGGCAACGGCAAGACCCCGGATTTCTCAAAGATCGGCCACCCGGCCATGCCCTTTACCATCACCGCTCCGGTCGCGAAACCCCATTGATAACAAGCTGATTTAAGGGCCCAGGATACTATTCGGCCTTTCCGGGACCTGTAACTTTTTCAAAAAACTCTCCCTATTGATAGCTGAATCGAAAATAGCCTTTTCCCCAATGGCTTGTTGCATTGGGGTTTTTCGAAATTTCAGCGAGGTGTAATCAATGAGAAAAATTATTTGGCCGGCCGCCTTGACGCTCTTGGCGGGGCTTCCCTTGGCTTGCAGTAACACCAGCAGTTATCCGTCCAATCCCAATCCCACGGACACCCCCACCTACACTTCCGTCCCCGGAACACCGACCCATACCGCCACGACAACCTCGACGGGAACACCCACCAATACCTTCACCGTCACCGCCACTTCGACTTCCACCGGGACTCCCACAAACACGGATACTAATACAAAAACTTCCACACCTTCCAACACGGCCACTCAAACAGCGACAGCAACCCAAACCGACACCCCCACCAACACCGCGACCAGTACCGACACCGGTACGCCAAGCAACACTTCCACCGTGACCGACTCCGCGACGCCAACCTCGAGCCCCACCGATACCGCCACTCGCACCGCCACCGGCACTCCCACCAACACCTCGACCCCCGTTTCTATTGGGGTGACCTTCAGCCTGACGGGCAGCAGCATTTCAACTTACCACTATAGTACCGCCGGATCCGGCGGAGCCGCTCTTGCCGCTCCCGTCACGATCAGCGCGGGAACCGCCGCCGTCTGGGATTCTTCCCTTGGCACCGGAGCCCATCCCCTTTACCTCGACGATTCCTCCAGTTGTCCTGTAAGCGGCCTCAACAGTTACCCCTTGACCGAGGTCTTTTCATCCCCCGCTACCATCCACTTCCACTGCGGCAACCATGGTGCTTGTTCTTCCGGCGATCATACTTGTCCTAACACCACCTGTTCCCAAATGGCTTGCACCTTGGTGGTTCAATAACAAACCTGACGTTGAAATAAAAAAGGCCGGAGGGCTAAGCCCGCCGGCCTTTTTGTTTTTGGATGGGTTAAAAACTATAGAAGTTGAGGGAAGCCCCGACGTCGAAACCCGTGAAATCAATGGTGGCGTATTTGACCCCATTATTCCCGATGTTGGAAACGTCCGTGGAAAACACTTCCCCGTCCGGATATACGGCCAACCCGTCGTTGGCGCCGCCGCCATTGGGGCCGAAAACCGTTCCGCGGAAGTTCGTCAGGCGGGCGTAACGTCCCCGGGCGAAAAGCGAGATGCCGAAACGGGGGGAAATCTCCCAATCCCTTCCCAAACCCACTTGAAACCCGACCCCTCCGGCCGTCAAGTCGCCTGAAAAGGTGTCGCTGGCGGTTTCATCATTAGCGCTGATCACGTAACTGTAATTATCCTCGACGTGCACTTGCCCGAAATAATAGCCCAAGCCGGCGCTGATGAAAAACCGGCCCGAGGCATCCGGCAGGAACAGGTAATAGTCGAGGGTCAAGGGCCAAACTGACGGCGATAACGTTTCATTCTCGAAATCCGAGTTGTAGGTGTTGGCCCCCACGATTGCCGGTCCGTTTTGGAGGTTTTGGTTGAGTGTGGAATCGTCGTTGCGAAGATACCTTAAGCCGATCGCCAACCCATTGTTGGGATTGATCAGGAATCCCAATTCCCCGCCGGCGTTATAACCATTGCGGCTCGCCACCGCCGACCCGGTCCAGCCATTGGCCGTAATAAGCCCATTTTGGGTTGCCGCGCTGCTCAGGAGGTCTCCTTGCTGGGAATAATTGAATCCGAGATCGAACTTAGCCCACAGTTTGGCGTGGTCCATGGGAGCCAAGCCGTCGTTGTAAGTAACCGGGGCGACGCGGCGCCAGCCCCGGCCCCTACGGCGGATTGGCTCCGTGGTCTGGGGGGATTGAACCGTTTCGTCGGTACCGACATTGTCCCCCGAGGGGGCTGAAGGGGGGGTGGAGGAGGCGGTTTCGTCCCCCAGGTTTTGCAAAAGGACTCGGACGGTCGAGTTGTTCGGATTGATGTCCAGGCTCTTGCGGTAGGCGTCCCGGGCGTCGGCCATATCGTCCATCTTGTTATAGGCGTCGCCCATGGCTTGGTAGGACTGCCAATCCTGGGGGTCGGCTTGTACGGCCTTCTTGAAGTAATCCAGCGCCTTGGCGTATTGCCCCGCGCGCGAAAGGGCCTGGCCCGCGTCGCGGTAATCCTGGGCGGATTCCGCCCAAAGGGCTACCGGGACAACGAGTAAAGCGATCATTTGAGCTAAAGTTTTGTGTCGCATAATATTTAGACGGCCCATATGCCCTAAACGTTACATCAAAATTACATGGAAAAAGCTGTCCATAATCATAGAACGGAGGGAATTTCGCCGGGTCTTAGCTTCTAAAGATTCACCTGCTAGCTGCCGACCCTTCGATTTAACTCAGGGCCACGAGGCCCTCGAATGGCTGCGAACCGAGGACTGGTTTTAGTGCTTTCCCTTCCCCCAAACGCTGTCCAAATACTGGTCCCGGCCCGAACCATGATGGTAGAGTTCATAATGGATCGGGTTCTTTTTGTAGTAGTCCTGGTGATAGTCCTCCGCAGGATAGAAGGAGGCGTATTTCTTGATGGGAACCACGATGGGCTTGTCGTAGCGGCCCGACTTGTTCAAGTCGTCCCTGGACTTTTCGGCCTCCTTCCGTTGTTGCGTGTCATGGAAAAAGATGGCCGCCCGGTACTGGGGTCCCCGGTCCACGAATTGGCCGTTGGGGTCGGTGGGGTTGATCTGCTTCCAAAAGGTGTCCAGTAATTGGGCGTAGGTGATCCGGGTGGGGTCATAGGTGATCTGGACACCCTCGGTATAGCCCTTTTCGGCGTAATCCTCATAGGTGGGGTTCGCCCCCGTTCCGTCCGTGTATCCCGCTGTCACCTTTAAGACCCCTTCCAGCTTCTCAAAAGGGGGGGTCATGCACCAAAAACAGCCCCCCGCGAAGGTCGCCGTGGTGGTCTTGGGTTTCCCCGCCAAAGCCTCTCCCCCAAGGATCAACCACAAGGCGGTAAAAACAAGCGTCAGGACGCGATGTCTCATGGATTTACCTTACCGGAAAGGAGAATGGGTAAGCAAGGGTTGGGACGCTGATCGTTCAAAAGAGGGTCGAGGAAGGTTTAAGAAACCTGGGTCATTCCCGCCTTGAGGGCATCCTCGACTGTGGGATAGAGGATGAAATCCTGGTGGTACTCCATCAACTCGAAGGCCTCGTGGATATCGGGTTTCATCGCCGCCAAAAACATCGTTCCCCCCAGTATCCTCACCCGTCCCAGGACGACTAAGAGGAAGCCCCACCCCCCGCTGCTGACCTCATCCGTTTCGGAAAGGTCAATCACGAGGTTTTTCTTGGACCCCGCCAAGGCGGACTGGACGGCATGGTCGAACGGCTGGAGGAGGTTGGGATTGAGCCCTCCCTTGAGCCGAAGAATGGCGGCATCGGGATTTAAGAGCGGGTGCGTCACTTCGACGGTGAGGGTTTGCATTCGGAGTTGCAGCTCCTGATGATTTTGGCTATGGCTAACTATAATTAGGCGCTGGACGGGAATGAAAGTCATTTGTGTTAAATTTTGGGAAATGGGTTAACAAGGCGCGACTGAAGCGGAGATTTTTTTAGAACAATGGCCTCAACGATTTTTGGAAACAAGCCCAAGAAAACGCTTTGATGGGCAAAAAGGGGATTAACTCTCGAACCTCAACCATTCCGGAATCCGCTTAAAAAGAAACCGAACCCTTTCCTGGCTTTTCTCCAGCCGCTCCACCAGTTGGTCCCCCGCGACCTTTTCCCGCCCCAATCCCATGCGCCAAGCCAGGCGCTGGAGCCGCTCGGGTTCCAAGGGCAGTTCGTCATCCGCGCTTTCCCGAACCATGCGGTGCCGCGCTTCCACCAGCCGGTAAAAACGGTATGCTGCCAATAGTTCGTCCAAAATTTCGGCTGGAACGAGTCCTTCTTCCTTGAAATAACCCATGACCGTCGGGACATGGGGCATCCGGAGCAGGGGCTTGTTCTTGCCGTAGGCCACCTGCAGGATTTGCACGAAGAACTCGATATCCACGATTCCGCCGGCGGAAACCTTGATCTCCAGGCCCCTGGCTTTCTTGGCCTTGTCCTCCATCTGGTTCCGGATGTCGAGGATGGAATCCAGCTCCGCCCTCGTGAGCCCCCGGCCGTAGACGAACCGGTCGATCTCTTCCTTCACCTGGAAGCCGATGTCCCGGTCCCCCGCCAGGAAAACCGCCCGGGTATAGGCCAACCGTTCGGCGGGCTGGGCATAGGTATTGAAGTACTGGCGGTAAGCCTCGACGGAATGGGTCATCTGGGCTTCCCGGCCCATGGGTCGCAACCTCGCGTCCACCTTGTAGGCGAAGCCCCGCCGGGTCGGGTCCGCCACCGCGTGGGTGAAGGTTTCCGCCAGCTTCAGGTAGGCCTCGAACCCGATCTCCTTTCCCTCCGTGTCCCCATAGACGAAAAGCACGTCCAGGTCCGAGCCGTAGTTCATTTCCCGGGCGCCCAGCTTGCCCATGGCCATGAGGCAAAAACCCTTGGGTACCGAGGGCCTCTCCCCCACCTTCGGGAGACCCATCTGGTCAGTGGCCACCCCGAGGGCGGAACGGGAGAGGGCCTGGGCCAGCCGCGAGAGCTCGGCGAAGCTCTCGAAAAGGCTCCTTTTTCCCAGCAGATCCTGCAGGCCTACCCGCAGGACCTCGCTGTTGCGGGTATCGCGCAAAAGGTCCAGCCGTTCCTCCCAATCGGGGATCTCGGCCAGGCGCTCCTCCAGGCTGTCCAGGAAGTCCTGGATGGATTGGGGCGAGCTTTCCCCCACCGCCCGGATGGCCACGTCGAAATTACCGGGCTGGGCGATGAGGATTTGGGAAAGGAAGAGGCTGTTCGAAAAAAGTTCCAGCAGGAGCTTGAGAAGGGCGGGCTTTTCCAGCAGATACCTCACGTAGAGGTCCGGCAGGGAGGCCGCTTGGAGGAAGCTCTCCAACTGGTTCAAGGCACGGTCCGGATGCGGCACCTTTTTGAGCTGGGCGAAAAGTTCCGGAATGAAACCGGTCCAAAGCAGTTCCCCCCTCACCCCCGCCGAGCGCCTCAACCGCCCGATGAGGGCCTTGAGATTGGAAGCGGCCTGGGCGGGCTCGAGGAAAAAAGTCCCCTCAAGGTGTTTTTCCAAACCCTCGAAATCGCCCAGGAGCGCGTCCTGGGCCGCCTGGGCCGAGAAATCTTTCCGTTTCTTGATTTTGAAGGTGTCCTCGTAGAGCGCCCGGACTCTCTCGGTCAGTTCGGTGTAATGAGCTTGAAAAAGGTTGGCGGCCGTTTGATGCCCGGAGGCCTCGAAACCCATGGACCGGGCCAAACGTTCCCGGTCGGCCGCCTTCTTGGGCAGGGTGTGGGTCTGAAGCCCGTGCACCATTTGCAGGCGGTGCTCCACGTTTCGGAGGAACCGGTAGGCCGTGGAAAGGAACTGGACGTCGGCCTTGAGCAGATAACCCTTCTCCCCCAGGGTTTCCAGGGCCTCCAGGCTGTTGGGAATCCGCACCTCGGGATGCTGGCCCCCGTGGATCAATTCCAGGTACTGCACGATGAACTCGATCTCCCGGATGCCGCCCCGACCCAGCTTCACCTGGGTGCGCCCCCGCCCCTGGGACTCCATTTTCTCCTTGATCATGTCCATGATCTCGCGGATTTCCTGGAGGTAAACCGAGTCGAAGTTCTTGCGGAAAATGAGGGGCTCGATCTCCACGAGGAACCTCTTCCCCAGTTCCAGGTCACCCGCGCAAGGGCGGGCTTTCAGCAGGGCCTGCAGTTCCCAGGGCTGGCCCCGGGTCTCATAGTGCTCCAGGTAGGAATCGATCGATTTCGCCATGTCCCCCAAGCCCTCAGGCCGCAGACGCATATCCACCCGGAAGAGGTTGCCCAATGAAGTGGGCTCCGTCATGGCCTGGATGATCCACTCCGCCAGGTCGTTGAAGAACCGGTGCGCCTTCTCCCTTTCCGGCCCCTCCGGGAGGGGGCAGTCGTAGATGAAGAGCAGGTCGATGTCCGAGTTGTAGTTGAGCTCCCGGCCCCCCAGTTTTCCCATGCCCATGGCAACGAAGAGCCCGGGGGGGATCACTCCTTTTTCCTGGGCTAACCGGGCCTTCCCGATTTGGAGGGTCCCCTCCAGCAAGGCGTCCGCCAAGCCGGCCAGCTCGAGGGTGAGGTCCTTCACGTCCGAGAGGCCCATCAGGTCCCGCGCGCCGATGCGCAGCATCTGGCGCCGCTTCACGCGCCGCAGGGCGTTGAGTTTACCCTCCGTATCGTCCGTGGTTTCTGTTTCCCTCCGGAGGTTCTCGGCGAGTTTCTCCGGCGGGAATTTCGCGTAGAGGCCGTCCTCGTCAAAAAGCCAATAGAGGAGGCCCGGCTCCTGTCTCAAGAGCAGTCCCAAGGAGGGGCTCAAGCCGAAGACCCGGCAAAGCACCTGGCGCGCGGCGGGCGATTGGACGAGGTATTTGAAGAGCTGGGAGCGGTGAAAGGAGGCTTCGGCAAAAGACGCGAATTGCGCGGCGGAAAGGTCCGGGTCGGCGGATTTGGAAAATTCCGGGAGGAGCAGGAGGAGCAGTTCCGCCCAGGCCGCCCGGTCGAAGGCGCTCTGCCCGAAGGGGGATAGGTCCTTCCAAACCCGTTCGGGGTTCCGGAAGCCGAAAGGCCTCAGGGCCGCTGACAATTCACCTTTGGGGGGCATTTGTGGCTTAAAAAAAAGTGAGAGGGAGGATGGATTCATGAAGGAGGGCCCTAGTTTGGAGTTTGAAGTGTTGAGTTTTTAGTTGCTGAAAGTTGTTATTAATCGTCAATTAATAACAACTTTTTACCTTAACTGCGAACTACGCACTTCGAACTTCACGCTTTTATTGAACGGCGGCGTCGCCTTTTTCGGAGGTGCGGATACGCACCGCGTCGGTGACGGGAGAGACGAAAATCTTTCCGTCCCCGATCTTGCCGGTCTTGGCGGCGCGCGAAATGGCCTCCAGGATCTTGTCGCGCTCCCCGTCGGAGCAGACGATCTCAAGCTTCAATTTGGGGAGGAACTCGATGGTGAAGGTTTCCCCACCGGGAATGTCCTCGTGGCCCTTCTGCTTGCCGAAACCCCTGACCTCGGACACGGTCATGCCCGACACGCCAACCTTGACCAGTGCCTCCTTCACCGCGTCGAGTTTGTGGGGTTTGATGACGGCTTCAATTTTCACCATGGTTTTCCCCTTCTTCAGATGTGTTGAACCCCATGTTACCCCCGGGGGACCCAGAGGCAATAGTGACGCGGGTCATAAATTAAATTGGGGAACCAGGGAAAAGAGATGGATTTAAGCGTTGGTGGTGAAGGAGAAAAGCGAGATCCCGCAGAGGGTCTCGTTGGCCCAGGCGATCTTGCCGTAGGCCTCCACCTTTCGCATATTCCCGCCCTTGAAGCAGACCTTCAAGAGGGAACCCGGCAAGAGGGGTTTCTCGGCGGTGAGCCCCAAACCACCCTCGCTGATGTTGCGGGTCATGCCGCCGAGGGACATCTGATATTGGGGGTAAGACGGGAAGATGGGGTAAATCTCGACGGGTTGCTGGTGGGCCTGGCGCTGGTTTTTGCGTTTCTCTTGGTGGTCGCTCAAGGTTTCCCCCTGTCTTGAATTTTAACCGTGGCTCACCGCTTTGAAAACCACTCAAATATTTGACAAGATTTGGCCTGTTGGATTCGATGTGATCGCGCTTGGATTCAAGCTGTCGGCCGCAGGCTGTCAACCGTGGGCTGACGTCATTCCACTTCCCTGCCCAGGAAGGGAACGTTGGGCGCCGGTGTCTTGAGAAAAGCCTTGGGCAGGGCCGGTTCGATGTAGTCCTTGAGGACCGACTCATGGAACAAGCCCAGGACAAGAACCGCCCCCGCCAGGAGATAGAGGGGAGCCTTCGCCTTCGGAGCGAGCAGAACCGGGCTTTGGGAGCTTTGGGGATGTTCGAAGAGCAGCCAGGTCAGCCGCGCCGCCGAGGCTAGGTTGAGGAGGAGGACGAGGCCCAAGCCGGCGAGGAAAAACCAGTCCTTTTTGTCCAGGGCGCCTTGGAAAAGGTAGAATTTACCGAAGAACCCGCCCGTCGGCGGCACTCCCAGGATGGAAAAACTGAAAATAACGAGGCAGAGGGCCACGGGGAAATCCCGCCGTCCCACCCCGGCCCATCGGGAGAGCGGCTGGGAATCCCCCGGCTTGGGGCCCAAAAGGCCGGCCGCAAGGAACAATCCCATCGTGGCTGGCATTTGGCTCAAGAGTTCCATGAGGGAGCCGGCCAACCCGCTTTTATTCCCCAGGACGAACCCCAACAGGATGAAACCCAACTGGGCGGCTCCCAGATAAGCCGCGCAAAGGAGAAAGTCCTTTTGGCGGGCGGCGAGGAAAAACCCGGCGAGAAAGGCGAATACCAGCAGGTGTTCTCCCGTCTCCAACCACCCCGGTGTCGTCAATCCCGGCACATTGAGGACAAAAAAGAGGATGAGGAATAGGACATAGACGCCCACCCGGGCCAAAACCCCCGAGAAAAAGCCGGAAAGGAAATGGGGGGCCTCCCGAAGAAACCGCTCGTAAAGGAGGGGCGTTGGAAAGAGGAAGAGGAATCCCCAAGCCGCCGTTAAAAGCAATCCCGCCGCCAGGGCCAGGGAGACATTCTTGGTGATGAAGAGTTGGGCCAACAGGTCGTCCAGGTGGAGGGTGCCGGTGGAGGCGTAGAGGAAAAGAAAACCCGCCAAAAGAAGGGAGGCTCCGGCGCTCCCCGCCAACAGGAAGCAAAAACCCTCCCACCATCCCTGCCAGTTCACGCAAAGGATCAATCCCGCCCCCACCAAGAAGATGATCTCCAGGAAGAGGTAAAGCGTGAATCCGTCCCGCGCCCAAAGAAGGGCCAAGAGGCTTCCGGTCAGCAGGAGGAACAGTGGGCCTCCCAGTGCTTCACGGCTCGGTTCGAGTTTGGCCATGGCGCCAAAATTCCCAAGTTGGTAAAAAGCGATCGCCGCGATTCCCAAAACAAAACAGGCTAAGAGGAGCGAAAAAGGCGTCACCAGCAGTTCGATACCCCAGGGCGGCGCCCACCCACCGAGGGAATAATGCCAGGGACCCCGCGCAAGAATTTTGGGAAAAGCCTCCCAAGCCAGAAGAAGAGGGAGGAAGAGAAAAAAATAGGTCGCCCAGCGTGAAAAGCGCTGGGAAAAAAAACCAACCCCAAAAACCAACCAGGCCCCGGTGAATGGGGCCAGCAGGAGAAGGATCGGCAGGTGAACGCTCATGGGGATTGCCTCTTGGCCGCCCAACCGGCCTTCCGCGTGCCATAAAGCCGCCCTTTCTTATGGGCCAGTAGTGCCAGCGAACCCGCCACCGCCAGGGTCACGCCAAGAATTTCCACCGCCAGGACGGGACGCAGGGGGATGCCCGGCGGGACCGCCTGGAAAAGGAAGAGCAGGAGCCCGGCCTGGAGGAAAACCCAAGCGGCGATTTTCTTGGCGGGATCCCCGTAAAAGAAGATTCCGTGGAACCCGGCCACGCAGAGGAGCAGGGCGAAAACGGTCAGGAAGTTATTCATGGGTCCTCAAGATCCCCGGGGGTTTGAAGCCAGCGCAAGGCCAGGGTCAGGAAGGCTCCCAGGCAGAGCAGCGCCCCGCCGGTTAGGATCAGGGCCCCATCCGGGCGGGCGCGGGCGGAGGAAGTCCAGGCGGCCAGGGCCTCAAAATCCAGGAAATTACTCCCTTGCGGGAGGCAAAGAAATCCCAGCCCCAATAGCGCCCCAAATCCGGCCAGCCAGAGCACCAAAGGAAAGGCCTGCCCCGGATGCGGGGGCTTTTGAAAATAAAGGAGGATAACCAGGGTAGCCGCCAGGAAAAGTAAGCTGATCGCCATCAGGTCGAACCCCCGGTAATCCGCGAGGACCGCCCCCATGGACGAAGCGATGCCGGTTTCCGGGAAGGATTGGACGTAACGGGGCGAGACATGGTTGGCAAGGAGATGAAGGCTGTCGCCGGAGGAATCCCATTGGGCGCAGGCGTAAAAGAGGACCGCCCCCAGCAGGAGGGCGAAAAGCCAGGAGGCGATTTTCAACCGTGATTCCCCTTGTAAGGAAAAATGACCCTACACCCGGCTTATCGTAGTTAGGGAGGGGGAAACCGTCAACCAAGCCTTTGGGGTTCCGGTATCATAAGCCAATGGATTCCCGACACGGGCGCTTCTCAACCGAAAACCCCTCTTCGAGTTCCGCCTCCCCCGCCTTGGCCTTGGGACTGGCGGCCCTGGGCCAAATCTTCCTGATCCAATCCGGCCGGCCTTGGACCTTGTTCCCGGGGATGTTGTTTTACGCCGCGGCGGTTCTGATCCTCCTGCGCCGGCCCTTCTTATCCGGTCCGTCCCCCGTGGCCCTTTTCCCCGGCTGGGAAAGGGGACTCTTCGGGTTGATCCTGGCCTTGGGGCTTTTCTTGAGGTTATTCCGGCTCGACGATTTTCCGCCCGGTCTCCATACCGACCAGGGAAGCCTGGGGCTTTTCGCCTTGCGAATCCTCCATGAGGGTTGGCGGCCCGGCTTGGAATCCCTCCTTTTCCAGAATCCCTTCCCCTTGGAGTATTACCAGCTGGCCGCCTGGTTTTCCGTTCTCGAGCCTTCCCCTTTCACTTTGCGGCTTTTCTTCATCGCGCTTTCCATGGCGGGGCTTCTCCTCGCCTATTGCCTTTTCCGCCGTTTGGCCGGGCCCGGCGTGGCTTTGACGGCCTTATTTCTCTTGGCGGTCATGCGGTGGGATTGGATTGAATGCCGTAATCCGCACTCCAGCGCGGAGGTTCCCTTTTACCTGCTGGGCATGATGCTCCTGTTCCTGGAAGCGCGCCTTCGCGGCGGCAGAATCCCGCTGGCGGCTTCCGCCCTATTGGCCGCGTTAGGACTCTATGCCTATCAATCCCTGAAGGTCCTTCCCCTCCTCTGGGGGGCCCTGTTGTGGTGGGAAGGAAAGGGCGGAAAGGACGGCTGGGCGGGACGTAAATCCTTGCTCCCCGCCCTCGCGCTCCTGGCAGCCCTCTCCCTCCCCTATGTCACTTTCGTCTTTTCCCATGGGAGCCTTGGAAAACGGGAGGGCGAGGTGTTCCTGTTTAAGAAAGTTTGGGAGGAAAACAGCCTTCGGCCACTCGCGGATTCCTGGGGTGGTACCCTGCTCATGACCAACCGGGAGGGAACCTGGAATCCCTTCCATAACCTGCCCGGCCACCGGATGCTGGACGATATCACCGGCGCGCTTTTTCCGCTGGGCCTGGCCCTCGCTTGGCGGAGCCGCAAGGAACGGAAGGGGGCCTATCCCTTGATGGCCTTTGCCGTGATGGCCCTTCCGGGCCTGATGACCCAGGAACCGGGGACGCCCCACCGCTTCCTGGGCCTGGCGCCCTGGGTGGCCTACTTCGCGGCCCTCATGGCGCGGGAAATCGGGATGTTCCTCGCCTCCCTTTTTCCGGGTAAAAAGCCCCTGGTGGCGGGCGCCCTGGGGTTTCTGCTCCTGTCCGCCGGCGCGCAAAACGCCTGGACCTATTTCCACTTCCAAGCCGGGGAGGATTCTTGCCGGGAGGCCTATGGCTTTGAGCAAAACCAGGTGGGGGAGGCCCTCCGCCGCATGGAAGGGAGAAATCAAGGGCAGTTCCATTATTTCCTCGCTTCACCCTATTTCCGGAATTACACCGAGGATTTTCTGGCCTATCCCGCTCGCGATCGGATGATCCGCTTCGATCCAGCCGCCATCGCCGCGGGCAATTTCCTCCGCGACCTGCCGGCGGTGTTTTTCCTCGAGGGGGGGCAAAAGGGGGTCCTGGATTTCCTCCAAGGGATATTTCCCGGGGGCCGCGCGGAAATCCTGAGGGATTCCCATGGCACCGCCCGGCTTTGCCGCTTCAACGCGCCCCCCGAGTCGCTGGCGCTCTTCAAGGGCTGGTGGGGGGGGCTTCAGGGCCTGTACCAGGCGGGGTCCGCGGACAAGCCGGTTTCAACCCTTTCCCCCCAGCCCCTGGTTAATTTCGCGTCTTTCCAGGATTTTCCTTATGGGGGCCTGTTGCCCTACCGGGCGGCCTGGACGGGAAAAATTTCGATTTCGCAATCCGGTGACTACGCTTTCAAGGTTCTGGCCAGCGATCCCGCCGCGCTCTGGTTGGATGGAAAACCCGCCCCCTCGGAAAATCCGGTTTGGATGGTGAAGGGAATGCATCCTTTAAGGTTGGAGTTTGAGAAATCGGGCGGCCCCTACGCGGCCCTCCACCTGGTCTGGCAAAAACCGGGTGATCCCCATTGGGAAATCGTCCCGGCCACCGCCTTCGGTGGGCGAAAGCCATGAGCCTCAAATCCTTATTCCCTTTTTCAGTAAAAAACGGCGGCCTAGCCGCGCTCGGATTGGCGGGGCTCGGCCAATTTTTCCTGGCCCAGCAGGACAAGCCTTGGACCCTTTTCCCGGGCTTGGCGCTGTACGCCGCGGCGCTTTTACTCTTCACCCGCCCATCCCTTCCCACGCCCCCGGTTTCCCTCAACCCGAGGATCGAAAGGATGCTTTTGGGGTCCATCCTGCTTTTGGGGCTTTGTCTGAGGTTGTTCCATACGGATTCACTCCCGCCGGGAATGCACACCGACCAGGGCTTTATGGGTCAATCCGCCCAAAGGATCGCCTTCGAGGGTTGGCGGCCCTTCCGGGAGATTTTTGATGACGAAGTCCCCCAGGTCCTTTTGCTTTACCAAATGGCGGCATGGTTCCGCCTGGCGGGTTCCTCCCCTTGGGCGTTCCACCTTTTCTTCGCCCTGCTCTCCCTGGCGGCCTTTCTCCTCATCTATTGGACTTTCCGTCAGTGGGCGGGGCCCCGGGCCGCCTTGGTTTCCCTCTTTCTACTGGCGGTGATGCGCTGGGATTGGGTCATGACCCGAACCGGTTATCCCAGCATCCAAGTCTCCTTTTATTTGTTCGGCGCCCTGGCTTTTTGGGTTTATTGGAGGAAAAGCCGGAAAGCCTGGGCCTGGGTCATCTCGGCCTTCTTTACCGGAGCCGGTTTTTACACTTACCAAGCCTTTAAGATCGTGCCCCTCCTCATGGCTTTTTTCGGGTTGGACGAATACACCCATGATCGAAAGAAATCCTTAGGGCCTTTCCTGCCCTATTTTCTGCTCGTGCTCGCGTGGATGGCCCCCCTCTTGGGGATGATGGCGCAAAAAGGCAGCCTGGGGCTGAGGGAATCCCAGCTCTTCCTGGGATCAAAGATCTTGGAGGAAAAAAGCCTTCGGCCACTCCTGACGGTTTGGAGTGGGGACGCCCTTATGTTCAACCGGCGGGGGGATAGCAATGCCCGTCACAACATTCCGGGCCACCGGATGTTGGATGACGTCACCGGCGTTTTTTTCATCCTGGGCCTGGGGTTGGCCTGTCGGCGGAGGAGGGATCCCGGATTCTTTTATCCGCTGGTGGGATTCGCCGGCATGGCCCTCACGGGACTCCTCGCGGATGACCCCGCTAACGCCAACCGGTTGGTTTCTTTAACGCCTTTTGCGGCCTTTTTCGCGGGCACGGCGATGGAATTTTCCTGGGTTTCCCTGGGACCAGCCTTCAAGGTCCGTTGGGGGCTGGCCCTCGCCGTTCTCCTACTGGGAGGATTAGCGGCCCAAAACGGATATACCTACTTCGTCACCCAAAACCAGGAGGAGACCTGCCACCGGGGCTTCGGGTTGGAGCAGAATTTCATCGGCCGCACCATCGAGCGCCTCGAGAAATCCGACCCCGGGCGTTGGGATTATTTCATAACCCCGGCTTATTACGGGAACCACACAATCGCCTTTTTAGGATACCCGGCGGGGGGCCGGGTAAGGCCTCTGCGGATTCCGGAGGATTTAATTCCCGACCAATGGCCCAAGGACAAGGACACGCTCTTCGTGTTGGAAACGGGTAAGTCCGGCTTGGAGGAACTTCTAGAGGAGTTGTTCCCAGGCGGGCGCCCCGAGCGGTTACTGGACCCGAAGGATGGCCATCCACTCCTATTCCTTTATTGGGTTCCCAAGGAAATCCTGGGACTCTACCAGGGATGGAACCGAGGCCTCCAAGGAACCTATGTCAATTCCTCCGACCCCAAAGCCAAGCCCGTGGCGGTGCGTTGGGACCCCCTGCTGAACTTCACCCATAAAGGGGATTTCCCCTTCCAGGACTACCCGCCCTTCTTCATTCGTTGGATGGGCGACCTCTCGATTCCCAAGTCGGGAGAATACCAGTTCCAGGTTCTGACCTCCGACAAGGCCCAACTCTGGTTGGATGGAAAGAGGGTGGCTTTGGAAAAGCCGTTGAAAATGGCCAGAGGGGCCCATTCATTAAAGTTGGAGTTTGAGAAAAAAGACGGGGACAGCCTGGTCCTTCATTTGATTTGGAAAAAACTGGGTGATACCCATTGGGAAATCATCCCCGCCACGGCTTTTGGAAAAATAAAGGCTGGTGGATAAGGATTCAAACCTAATTCATGATTTCCGGATTTTGAACGGGCGTTTCAGGTAATTTCCCTGTTTCTTTCCGGGCTTTTGGTTTCGGTAACCTCACCTTCGGTTTTTCCACATCCGACCTCGCGGGTTCCCCTTTATCCGCGTCCATCTTAAATTTCCTCCGCAACCAAAGCCGGAAATCGTCGAAGTAGCCAAAGACCGAGGGCACGATGATGAGGGTGAGGATGAGCGAGCTGATCAGCCCTCCCTCCACCGCCACGCCCATGGACTGCCGGAATTTTCCCACTTCGGTCAAGGCCAGGGCGAGGGGCAGCATGCCCGCGATCAGGGCGAATGTAGTCATGAGGATCGGCCTTAGGCGAACCCTGCCCGCGTGCTTGAGGGCCTCCTCCCGGCTCATGCCCTTTCGGATCATCTGGAGGGTATAGTCCACCAGCAGGATGGAATTCTTGGTCACTAGTCCCAACAGCATGACCAGCGAGATCATGCTGAAGATGTTCAGGCTTTGGCCCGTCACGAAGAGCGCGAAGAAGGCTCCCACGATGGAAAGGGGGATGGCCATCATGATGGTGAAAGGCAGGATGGGCGACTCGTAAAGGCTGGCCAAGATCATGAAGGTGAAAAGGATCGCCAGGAATACCGCCTTTACCATGCTACGGCCCAAGTCCGCGTAGTCCTCGGCCTGCCCCACGAACTCGTAGGTGATGCCCTGGGGTTTCTGGATGGAGTCCATGATGGCCTTGGCGTCATTGAGGATGTTGCCCAAGGCGCCTCCCGGGCCCAATTGGCCCGAGATTTGGACGTACCGCGCCCGGTTTTGCCGGTTGATCTTGGCCGGTCCCTCGGTGGTGACGGGTTGGGCGATGTCGGAGAGCCGCACCATGTTGTGGTTCTGGTTGGGGACCAGGATGGAATAAAAGTCCTTCTCGATGTTGCGCTGGTCCTCCTTCAGGCGGACCCGGATGTCGTATTCCAGCCCCTTTTGGCGGAACTTGGCGGGCGTGGCCCCTTCCACCTGCGTGCGCAAGTCCATACCGGCTTCCACGCCCGAGACCCCCAGGACTTTCATTTTTTCGGGATCCAGGACGGCCTGGAACTCCGGCTTGCCTCCGTCATAGGTGGATTGCACGTCCGCGATGCCCTTGATGCCCTTGATCTTTTGCACCACCTGCTCGGCGAAGGGCGCGAGCACCGCGTAATCCTCCCCGATCAGGTTCAGGTTGAAGGGGGCCCAGTCCCCGAACTCGCTGAAATCGGCCACTTGTGGCTTCAGTTGGGCTTTGTAGGGTTCCAATTCCTTGCGAACCATGTCCTTCAGGTCGCTGGTGGTGTTCTTGCGTTGGGTATAGGGCTTCAAGCGCACATAGATGCGCCCCGTGTTGGGGTCTTGGCGGGCGGTGCCGGTGGAATCCATCCCTCCGATGGTCATGGAGGTCAGCGCCACCTCCGGGTGCTTGCGGATGATCTCGTCCATTTTCAAAACCTGGTCCCGCATGGACTCCAGGGAAGTCCCGGGCGGGGCCTTGTAAAAGGTCATGAATTCCCCGATGTCCGCCGAGGGCAGGAAGGTGGACTTGATGTGGGGACCCAGCCCCCCTACCGACAGGAAGAAAAGAACGATGGACCCCAGCACCACCCACAACCGGTGCCGGAGGCACCAGTCGATGAGGACCGCGTAGCGGTCCTCCAGGAAATTCTGGAGCCGGTTGAAGCGCGTGAGGATGGGGGCGAGGAAATCATCCACTTTGTCGAAAAAACCACCGCTTCCCTTTTTTCTCGCCCAATAGGCCGAGAGCATGGGACCCATGACCATGGCCTCAAACAGCGAAATACCCATGGCGAAACAGACCGAAAGGCCGAATTGCTTGAAGAACTGGCCCACCGTTCCGTGCAGGAAAGCGATGGGAAAGAAGACCGCGATAATGACCGAGGAGGTCGCCACCACCGCCAAGGCCACTTCCAGGGTGCCGTCGACGGCGGCTTTTTTGGGCTCCTCCCCCTCCTCGATGTGCCGCCAGATGTTCTCCCGGACCACAATGGCGTCGTCGATCAAGAGCCCCACCGAAAGGGACAGGGCCAGGAGCGTCATGACATTCAGCGTGAAATTTTCCGCGTTCATCAGGATGAAGGCGCCCAAGAGGGACACCGGCAGGGACGTGACGGTGATCAAGGTCGACCGGAAACTGCCCAGGAAGAGGAACACCACCAGCACCGTCAGGAAGATACCCTGCAGGATGGTGCGCTTCACGTCGTCCAGGTTGAGCCGCACCGGCTTAGCCGCGTCGCGGATGGAGGTCAGCGCCGGGGAGCCGGGACGGGTTTTAAGGTCCGCGTTGAGGGCTTCCAGGCGCTTGTTGACCGCGTCCACCACGGAGACCGTATTGGCCTTGGATTGCTTGAAGACCTCCAGGATCAGGGTGGGGGTCCCGTTGACGTAGGTGTAACCGATGGGTTCCTCCAGGGACTCGGTCACTTGGCCCAACCTCTCCACGGGAATCGAGACATCGGATCCCACGAAGTTGACCGAGGTTTTGCGGAGCCGGTCCAGGTTGTCGTATTGCCCCACGGACCTAAACAGCAGGTCCCGGGCCTCGATGGAGACCTTCCCCACCGGGATATTGGTGCCGTTCAAGGCGATGCGGTCGGCCACCTGGGAGGCGCTGATGCGGTAACGGTTGAGTTGGTTTCGGTCCAGTTCCACGCGGATTTCTTTCTTGCGCCCGCCTTGGATGTTCACCACCCCCACACCCGGCACCTGGGCCAGTTGGGGCTTGATGACCTGGTCGGCCAGGTCGAAGGCGTCCGCGGGGGAAAGGGAGGAGGTTAGGCTCAGGAGCGCCACCGCCGCCCCCGTTGGGTCATAGCGCTGGATGACCGGCTCATCCACGCCCTTGGGCAGGGTGGGCCGCACGAAAGACACCCGGTCCCGCACCCGTTGCTCGGCGTCCTTGGCGTCCGTTTCCAAGGTGAACTGGATGAAGATGGAGGAGAACCCCTCCGAGTTGATCGAGGAAACCTTTTTCACGCCCTGGAGCGTGCTCAACTCGTCCTCCAGGGGCTTTGAAATTTGGGTCTCGATTTCTTCCGGTGAGGCGCCCTGGTAAGGCGTTGTCACGAAGATGTAGGGAAAGCTCACGTCCGGGAAGTTCTCAACCCCCAGGGAGCTGTAGGCCATCAGACCCAGCACCATGATGAGGATGACCACGCAACTGATGAAAACCGGCCGCTCGATGGCGAGTTTGGGGAGGTTCATGGTGGAGTTCCTTTTAAGGGGCGGGTCTTGGATTTAGGTCCGGAAACGTCCGCCTCTTCTTCCAAATGGAAAATCCTCCGGAACCACAACCGCAGGTCGTCGAAATAGCCGTAAACCGACGGCACCACGATGAGGGTGAGGATGAGGGAGCTGACCAGTCCCCCGATGACGGCCACGCCCATGGATTGGCGGAACTTGGCCACCTCGTTGAGGGCCAAGGCCACCGGCATCATGCCCATGATGAGGGCCATGGTGGTCATGAGGATGGGCCGCAGGCGGATGACGCCCGCGCGCTTGATGGCCTCGTCCCGGGCCATGCCCTGACCCTCCATTCGCACCACGTAGTCTACCAACAGGATGGCGTTCTTGGTCACCAACCCCATGAGCATGATGAGGGAGATCATCGTGAAGACGTTCAGGCTCTGTTTCGCCACCAGCAGGGCCACGAAGGCCCCGATGATGGCCAGGGGAATGGAGATCATGATGGAAAGGGGGATGATGGGCGAGTCGTAGAGGCTGGTGAGGATCATGTAGGTGAAAAGCAGGGCCAGGCCCATGGCCACCAGCATGCTGATGGAGAGGTCCTGCAGGTCCTTGCCTTGCCCCACGAAGCTGTAGGTGACGCCCGGCGGCAGGGTCTCCGCCGCCAGGATCTTCTTGGCCCCGTTGATGATGTTGCCGAGGGCCCCGTTGGGCCCCAATTGGCCGGTGATCTCGATATAGCGGGCCCGGTTCAAGCGGTTGATCTTGGAGGGGCCTTGGGTGGTGACCGGCTGGGCGATGTCGGAGAGGCGCACCAGCTGCTGGTTCGTGTTGGGCACCCGGACGTCCAGGAAGTTCTCCTGCAGGTTGCGCTGGTCGTCCTGCATGCGCACGCGGATGTCGTAATCCAGCCCGTTCTCGCGGAACTTGGCCGGGACCACCCCGGAAATCTGGGCCCGTAGCTCATTCCCCACGTCGGTACCCAGGACCCCCAGGCTCCGCATCCGGGAGGGGTCTAATTTCGCCTGGAACTCAGCCTTGCCGCCGTCGTAGTTGGTCTGCACGTCCACCAGGCCGGGAATGCTTTTGAACTTTTCCTTGATCCGGTCCACCACCGGCTGGAGCACCGTGTAATCGGCGCCCACCAGGTCCAGGCTGAAGGGCGCTTGGTTCCCTAAGGCGTCCCGGTCACCTACTTGCGGGTTGAGGATCTGCCGGTAAGGCTCCAGTTCCTTGCGGATCTCCACCTTCAGGTCGGCGGCGGTCAGCTTGCGTTGCCGGTAGTTGATCAACCGGACATAGATGGTGGAGACGTTCTCGTTGCCTTGGGCGTCCCCCACGACCTCGGAGGTCACCGCGATCTCCGGGTGGGCCTTGACGATGGCCGCCACTTTCCGGGTCCAGTCCCGGGTGGTATCCAGCGCCATGTCCGGGGCACCCTTCAGGGAAACCTGGAATTCCGGGTTGTCGCCGTTGGGCACGAAGGTGAAGGGGATGAATTTGCCGAGGAACAGGCTACCGATGAAAATGGCCCCGGCCGCCGCCACCACTCGGAAACGGTGGTGGATGGCCCAGTCGATGACCTTCTCATAGCGTTGTTCCAGTTGGGTTTGAAGGCCGTCGAACCATTTGAACAGGCCGTGCTTCTCCAAATGGCTTCCCCGCTTCCCCGCCCAATAGGCGGAGAGCATGGGACCCATGGTGAGGGCCTCAAAGAGCGAGATGATCATCGCGAAACAGACCGTCATGCCGAATTGCTTGAAGAACTGGCCTACCGTGCCCTTGAGGAAGGCGATGGGCAGGAAGACCGCGATGATGACGCCCGTGGTGGCCACGACCGCCAGGGCCACTTCCATCGTGCCGTTGATGGCGGCCTTCTGGGGTTCCTCCCCCTCCTCGATATGCCGCCAGATATTTTCCCGGACCACGATGGCGTCGTCGATCAGCAGGCCCACCGCCAGCGACAGGGCAAGGATGGTCATAAAGTTCAGGGTGAAGCCCATCCAGTTCATCAGGATGAAGGCGCCCAGGAGCGAGGTGGGCAGGGCGGTAATCGTGATGAGGGTCGAGCGGAAACTGCCCAGGAAAAGCAGGACCACCAGCACCGTGAGCATAATGCCCATGAAGATGGTTTGCTTGACGTCGTCCAGGTTGAGGCGGATGCCCCAGGCGTCCTCCCGGACCAGGGAAAGTTGGGGATTCCCCGGCCGGGTCTTGAGCAGGTTGTTCAGGCCCTTCATGGCCTCCAACACCGCGTCCACCGTGGCCACGGTGTTGGTCTTGGACTGCTTGTGGATTTGGAGGAACAAGGACGATTCCCCGTTGAGGGAGCTGTAGTTTTTCGCGTCCTCCACCGTGTCCACGACCTTCCCGACCTTATCCACCGTGATGGGCACGTCCGAGCCCAGGAAATTCACCACCGTGTGGCGCAACCGGTCCAGGTCGTTGTATTCCCCCACCGAACGGAAAAGAATGTTGCTTCCCTTCACCTCGTACTTGCCCACCGGCACGTTGAGGCCGTTCTGCCCGATGTTCAGGGCCACCGTGCTGGCGCTCAGGTGGTAGGCGTTGAGTTTCCCGCGGTCCAGTTCCACCCGTATCTCCCGTTTGGAGCTCCCGAAGATATCCACCACGCCCACTCCCTTGACCTGGGCCAGTTGGGGTTTGATGAATTGGTCGGCTAGATCGTAAGCCTGGGGCGAGCTGAGGGAGGACTTGAGCGCCAGGATAATGATGGGCTGGTCGGAGGGGTCCAGCCTTTGGATAACGGGCTCGTCGATGTCCTTGGGCAATTGGGGACGGGCCAGGGACAGGCGGTCCCGGATCCGCTGTTCGGCTTCCTTGCTGTCCGTTTCCAGGGTGAACTGGACGGTGACGACGGAATAGCCTTCCTGGTTGGTGGAATTGACCTGCTTGACGCCCTCAATGGTGGAGAATTGCTCCTCCAGGGGCTTGGAAATCTGGGTTTCGACCTCCTCCGGCGCCGCCCCCTTGTAGCTGGTGATGACCGAAACCACCGGAAAGCTGACGTCCGGGAACAGGTCGATGCCGAGCGACCGGTAAGCCATGATCCCCAGGATCATGATGAGGAAGGCCATGCAGGTAATGAAGGCCGGGCGGTCGATGGCGAGTTTTGGCAGGTTCACTAGTCTTTCCTAGGGATGCTTTTATTGGACAAGAACAGCCGACGGATATTACCAATTCTAAATTTTGAGTTTTAAGTTCTGGGTTAAGGAAAGTTTTTGAATCTTCGATTCAAAAACAACGACAACTCAAAACTCATAACTTCTAACTCAACACTCGCCGAATAGGTTTCAACTATTCGGCGGAAAGCCACCACTGCGCCTGGGCTAAATAGGAAAGTTTCTCCAAAACCAGCGACAGGCGGTTCAGGCGCGCCAGCGAGTAGTCGTTCTCGAAGGACAACAGTTGGAACTGGGTGGTACGGCCCAGTTCCAGGCGTCTCCTCTCCTCGTTGGCCTTGTTCTTTTGGATATCCTCGATTTGGGTGGCCATGGCCAGTCGTTTGTCCACGTCCATCAGGTGATCCTTGAGGTCCTTCCACTCCTGGCTCACGCCGATCTCCTTGTCTTTCAAGGCCAAGAGGGCGCTCTTGTAATTGCGTTCATAGCCGTCGGCGGTGCGCTGGGCCGTGAAAACATCCAGGGAAACGTTGAGCTGGGCACCCAGGGTCCAGGTCGGATGGTTGAACTGGAAGGCCATATCATTGGCCGGGCTTAAATTGGGGTCCAAGCCGTTGCCGCGCCAGGAGGCCATCGCGGTAAGGTCCGGGTAAATATTTTGGTAGGCTTGGTCGTAGGTGGCCTTTTGTTGCTGGGCGTTTTTCTGGACGGCCTGCAGGTCCAAGCGGGCGGGTGGGGTGGGGGGGATTTCCACCTTCAATCCCGCCAAGGATTCCTCGATGGTTTCCAGGGTCTCAGGCACGGCGTCATCCGCGACATTCCGGAACCGGTTGAGGCCCAACCGGGCGGACCTTTCGTTTTCCATCGCGGTTTGCAGGTCCAGTTCCGCCACTCGCACCGAAGCCTCGGCCTGCAGGGCGTCCGGGGGATCGGCCAAGTTGCGGGCCACCCGCCGCTTGGTCCATTCCCAGATTTTTTGGCTGCGGTCGAGCGTGTCCTTGCGGATATCCATCGTTTCACGGGCTAGGGCCAGCTTCCAATAAGCCACCTTGGCGTTGAAGAGGGATTGCTCCCGTTGGAAGGCTGAATTTTTCGCGGCCGATTCCAATTGGTATTGGACCATTTTCACCCCCGCGGAGGTCTGGCTTCCCCCGAAGTCCTTGAAGAGCGGCACGGACAGGGAAGCGACGGGGCTCACTTGGAAATAGGAGGGCAGGTAGTTCGACCCCAGGAACAAGGCGGCCTGGGAGGGAAAATTCAACGTCACGTTGTTGAAGGAATAGCCCAAGGAAACGGATGGGCCGAAAGGAAGCTTGTTCGAGAGGGATACCCCGAAAGAGTCCGCCAAGGTAAGGTTGGAGTAGAAGGGATTGTCAGCCTGCGGCTGTTGATCGTGCAGGTGGTTGTAACCGGCGTTCAGTTGGGGCGAATAAAGCAGGTCCTGTTCATGGGATTGCTTCTCGAAGCCTTCCACGGCGGCCTGGGAGGCCTGGAAAGCGGAGCCTTTGCCCCGAACCTGCTCCAGGTAATCCCTCAAGGGAAGTTTGGATTGGGCCCAACCGGTGGAAGCCCCAAACACCATGGCGGCGAGCAACAAAAAAGTTTTCTTCATACTTGACCTCTTGCCCGACTGGAATCCAACAAATATCGGCAATTCTCTCAACCGGCCTGGACGGCCAAGGCGTAAGTCCTCGACAACCGCCGGAGGAAAACCTCGTCGTTCCCCACTAGGTCCGTCAGGTCCCCTACCATCCGGGTGTTCCACTCGTAATGCAGCAAAGCCGCCAAGAATTGGAAAAACAGGAGCCGCATCTCCTTTTCGGGTTTCTTCCCTTTCCAATGGCGGGCCAGCACCTGCTGGGCTCCCTTGGCGACGACTTCCTGGACAAAGGACATGTAATACTTGCGCATCTCGCTGTTTTTCAGGGTTTCGGACAACAGGATTTTCATCAGTTCCAAATTCTCGGGTTTCTTGAGGTGCTCCAGGTGGGCTTTGCCGAATTGGTAGAAACTTTCTTCCAAGCCCAGGCGGGGATCTGATTCCTCCGACAAGTTGTCGATTTCCGTGGTGCGGCAGGCCAAAATGTCCTTGAGGATGGTTTCCTTGCCCTTGAAATAGTGGTAAAGCGTGGCCTTGGTCACCCGGCAGGCCTTCGCCACTTGGGACATGCTGGTTTCCTTCACGCCGTGGGTGGCGAAAAGGCGCCGGGCGTGTGAAAGCAGGCACATCCTTTGGGTTTGGTGCTTTTGCTCATTCAGGACTTTGGCCATGGGACGAATAGCCTACCAACCGGTCGGTTAATAATCAAGACCCTTGGTGTAAAATCGCTTTTCCCCGGGGGGAAAGGGCCTACCTCCTTGAAAACCGGAAGGCTCGGGAATTGAAACTTTTAAGTCAGAAAAGACGTCTAACCGGCGTAGCGTGGTTCAACCATTTTGAGGAGGATGACATGAGAAAGTTATTCGTTTTGGCGATGGCGGCGTTTTTCCTGACGGCGGCTTCCGGCTTGGTTTTGGCCGACGGGACGGCTCCCGCGGGCTCAAAGGCCCCGGTGAAAAAATCCCACAAGGGCAAGCACCACAAGAAGGCTCCCAGGGCTGGCGCCCCCTCAACGGCGGCTCCGGCGCCGACCCCGGCTGGCAAGTAATTCCAATCGCTTTAAGAACCAATCAGGTAAAATTCAAAACGGGCGGATTCTCGAGAGCCGCCCGTTTTTTATTGAAAGGATGGGCCATGAGCGGCTTTTTCTCGCTTCTCTTCGCTTTTGGTTTTTTGGCGGCTCCCCCCGTGACTTTCGCCGACAACGACTCCGGCCTGGCTGAGGTAGCCCGGGTTTCTTGGAAGAAGGATGTCGTCGGCTTGGATAAGAAAATCAATATCTTGGATAAACGGATTGCGGAGGGATTGAAAGCGGGCGTTCTCTCGCCGGATCGGGCGAAGGATTTGACCGCCGATGTCCAATCCCTTCGCGGCAAGAAGAAGGAAATGATGGACGCGAACGGGGCCAAGGTTTTGACGGATGACCAATTGGCCACCCTGCGCGGAATGGTCAACGACACCGCCAAAAAAATTTACCAAGCCAAGCATCCCGCCCATAGATCCCCCAAAACCACGGAACCGTAAATCCACCGAGGGATGGAGGCTCGAAAGCTTGGAAGGAGCGGCTCTTCCTTCAGGGGCCTTTGGAGAAATCGCATAATTCCCATATCCCCCGTCAAAAACATTATAATTTTCCTGCTTCGGGGCCTATTCCGTCGCTTGACAGCCCCGGGAACCAAAGGTAAAACGGTCAGCCCCAAACGGGTTAAGGTGATTCCCCTGCGGACACACAAAATGAAACTTCCTTTTAAATTAACGTGCTTATCGTTCCTCCTGGCCCTTCTCCCCTTCTTAAGCGGCTGTTTCATCAAATCCATGGCCATCAATTCCGTGGCCGATGGCCTGGCCGGCCAGGGGGACACTTTTTCCTCCGATAACGACCCGGAACTCATCCGGGAAGCGGTGCCCTTCAGCTTGAAGTTCATGGAAAGCATCCTCTCGGCCACCCCCCGCCATGTGGGGCTCCTAACCGCCCTGGCGAAGAACTTCACCGAGTATGCCTATGCTTACATCCACTGCGAGGGGGACTACACGGCGGACGACAATTATGCCAGGTCCAAGGAACTGAAAATCCGGGCCAAAAAACTTTACATCCGGGCCCGGGATTACGGCTTGCGGGGCCTCGACGTCCGGCATGACCATTTCAGCCGGGACTTGGCCCAAGACCCAAAGGCCACCGCCGCCAAGGCCAACAAGGACGATGTGGACCTTCTCTACTGGACGGGGGTTTCCTGGCTGGCCGCGATTTCCCTGGGCAAGGACGACGCCGATTTGGTGGCTGACGTTCCCCAGGCCGAGGCGTTGCTCTACCGGGCCTACGCCTTGAATCCCGATTACGACGAGGGGTCCCTCGAGGGCTTCTTGATCACTTACGAGAACCGCTCGACCTTGATGGGCGGGTCGGTGGAAAAGGCCAAGGGGCATTTCAAGCGCGCTTTGGAACTGAGCAAGGGCATGGACGCCTCGGTTTACCTGAATTACGCCGAACAAGTGGACGAGAAGGAAAACAACCGGGAGGAATTCGAGGAGATGCTGCATAAGGCCCTGGCCATCGACCCGGACAAGAAGCCGGGCCTGCGGCTGGAGAACTTGATCATGCAAAAAAGGGCCAAATGGCTTCTTTCGCGCGTTGATACCATCTTCGTGAAATAATCGTCTAATGAGGGTGGGTTGATGATGTTATTTAAGGAGACTTCCATGGATACGAGCTTGAAAAAAACAGTTTGGGCCTTGGCCTTCCTGGCCCTTTCGGCGGCCGGGGCTTGGGCCCAAACGGCGCCTGTCACCCTCAAATTGGGCACCCTGGCGCCGGAGGGCACCGTCTGGGACAACATTATGCGGGACATGGCCGAGCAGGTGAAGCCCGCGGGTATCAAGGTGCAGATCTACGCGGGCGGCCAATTGGGCGACGAGCCGGACATCGTCAGCAAGATGCGCATCGGCCAGATCAAGATGGGCGTCATCACCGTGGTGGGATTGGGCCAGATCGACAAGGGCGTCCAGGCCCTCTCGGTTCCCATGCTTTACAAAACCTACGCCGAAAGCGACTACGTGCGCGGCAAGATGCAGCCCTTGCTGGAACAACGCCTCTTGAAGAAGGGTTTCAAGGTGCTCAACTGGGGCGAGGCGGGCTGGGTCATGTTCTTCGGCAAGGACCCAATCCTCACCCCCGATGACTTGAAAAAGGCGAAATTCTTCGTCTGGGGCAACGACACCGACACGATGAACATCTGGAAATCCGCCGGCTATTCGCCCATTCCCCTGGCCGCTACCGACATCCTGCCCAATTTGCAAACGGGGCTCATCAATTCCTTCGATACCACCCCCTTGTCCGCCCTCTCTTTCCAATGGTTTGCCCTGGCCAAGAACATGACCAACATGCGCTGGGCGCCGCTCGTGGGCGCCACCGTCATCACCACCAAGGCCTGGAACAGCCTTTCCCCGGATCAGCAGGCCGCCCTTACCAAAGCCTCCGAGGCGGCGGGAGTCCGATTCCGGGACGAGACCCGCTCCAAGGAAGGGGAGGCCATCGAGTCCATGAAAAAGCACGGTTTGAAGGTTTATGACATCACTCCCGAACAATACGCCCTTTGGGAGAAGGCTTTCACGGCCGTTTACCCGCAGATTTCGGGAACCGTGGTGCCCGCCGACATGATGGAGATGGCGGTCAAATACCGCGACGAGTACCGCGCCGGTCATCAGGTGGCCGACCCTTAATGGCCCGAAAAAAAGCCGGGAAATCCAGGGGGAACTTTAGTCCCTCCCCAAACCCGGCGGTTCCGGATTCCGGCCAAACCGAGGTCCACGAAGCCATGGCCATGGAAGGCCATCCCGGCGATGCGCCCGCCCAGCCGGCCTTCTGGCATCAATACGAAAATCTTTTTCTGACCTTTTTCTTCGCCGTCATGATGTTCCTGCCGCTCTTGGACATCGTGGGGCGGAAATTGCACGCCATCTTCGAGTGGTTCCCCGCCGTGCTGGTTTCCGGCTCCCTGGGGCTCGTTCAGCACGCGACCCTGGCCATCATGATGTTCGGCGGCGCCGTGGCCGCCCGCGAGGGCAAACTCCTCCAACTGGCCACCACCGCCGGAATGATCCCCCAGCGTTTCAAGGCCGCCGCCCATATCGCCACCGCCGGCCTCGGCGGCGCCATCGTCCTTTACCTCATCAAGGCCAGCTATTCCTACGCCATGATCGAGAAGGACGTGGACGACATCATCGCGCTGGGCCTTCCCAAGTGGGTCCTGCTCTACTGCCTGCCCATCGGCTTTGGCATGATTTTCCTGCGGATGGTCTGGCGCTCCTCGTCGCTCTACAGCCAGCGCTTCATGACCCTGGCGGTGGCGGTGGGCCTGGCCGCCCTGGCGCCCTCGGTGCACAACCCCCCGGAAAGCTTCATTTACATCTGCTTCGGCCTCCTCATGGTGGCGGTGGTGCTGGGCATGCCGGTCTTCCTGGTGCTGGGCGGCGCGGCCCTGATTTTCCTGTGGAACTCGGATACGCCGATTGACTCGATCCCCGCCGAAACCTACCGCATGGTCGTGTCCCCCACCATCCCCACTATTCCCCTCTTTACCTTGACCGGCTACTTCCTGGCCGAGGGCGGGGCCTCCAAGCGGTTGCTCCGGGTCTTCCAGGCCTTCTTCGGCTACATGAAGGGCGGGCCGGCCATCGTGACCTCCCTCGTTTGCGCCTTCTTCACGGCCTTTACGGGCGGCTCGGGGGTCACCATCCTGGCCCTGGGCGGCCTCCTGATGCCCATCCTGCTGGCGGAGAAATACAAGGAAAGGGACGCGCTCGGTTTGCTGACTTCCGCCGGTTCCTTGGGCATGCTCTTCCCTCCCAGCCTTCCGGTCATCCTTTATGGGGTTGTTTCGGGGACTTCCATCAAGGACCTCTTCCTGGGCGGGTTTATGCCTGGCATGATCCTGCTTCTTTTGACCGCGGTCTGGGGTGTCATGAAGGCCGATCCCTTGCAAGCGGCGAAGTATTCCACTGCCGTCACCCTAAAGCTCTGGTTCAGCACCGGGGCCTATGCGCTGGTCCTTGCCGCCGCCGCGGTTTTAGGCTGGAATCTGTTTTCGGGTTTAGGTTGGAGGCTCTTAGGAATTTTAGGAAACATCACGCCTTCCACCGCTTCCTTCGGCGCGGCCGCTTTCGTGAACCTGACGTCACTGGCCCTGGTTTTTGTCCTGGTCGCCAAGCTCATGCCCCTGGCCAAGGGCAAAATCTTTCTTCCCTTCTCCAGAAAGTTGGAAGTTCAAACACAATCCCTCGAGGCCCTGGAAGCCACCTGGGACGCCAAATGGGAAATCCTGCTCCCCTTGGTGGTCTTTTTCTTTCTCTTCGTGGTGAAAGTCACCCTGGTGGAATCGGCGGCCCTCACCGCCCTTTACGCATTCCTCGTGGAAGTCTTTTTCTACCGGCAGTTGAAACTCCCCAAGGTCCCCCTGGTCATCACCGAGTGCGGCATCCTGGTGGGAGGGGTGCTCCTGATCCTGGGGGTGTCGCTGGGCTTTACCAACGACATGGTGGACGCGCAGGTGCCCGCCCATCTGGCGGCCTGGGTGCACGACACCGTGCATTCGCAGTGGGTTTTCCTGCTGATGGTCAACTTCATGCTAATCATCGTGGGAAGCCTGCTGGAGATTTTCGCGGCCATCGTGGTGGTGGTGCCGCTCCTGATGCCGATGTCCAACGCCTTCGGGGTGGACCCAGTGCACATGGGGATCATTTTCCTGGCCAATATGGAATTGGGGTTTTTGGCGCCGCCTTTGGGGCTGAATCTCTTCCTCTCCTCCTACCGTTTCAAGAAATCCATGGGCGAGATCTATATGGCCGTCCTGCCGATGTACATCATCTTGCACCTGATGGTCTTCGCCATCACCTACATTCCCTTCCTCACGACCTGGCTCCCGAAGATATTCAGTAATTAGCCCTGCTTCCATTCGTCATTCCACCGCCGGGCATCCGCTATAATGCCGGCATGTCTTCCTTGATCCCCCAACACGCCGGCCTTTATACCGATCTTTATGAAATGACCATGGGCCAAGGTTATTTCCTCTCTGGCATGGCGGACAAGCCCGCCTGTTTCGATTATTTCTTCCGGGACATTCCTTTTAAGGGCGGCTACGTGGTCTTTTCGGGCCTGGCCGACTTGCTGGAAGTTTTGGAAGACCTTTCTTTCGCGGAGGACGACCTCAAATACCTGGGGGACTTGGGTTTCCAAAAGACCTTCCTGGAATACCTCAAGGGTTTCCGCTTCAAAGGCCGCCTTTTCTCGGTGCGGGAAGGGGAGGTGATCTTCCCCCTGGAGCCGGTCGTGCGGGTGGAGGGGAGCCTTTTTGAGACCCAACTCATCGAGACCCTCCTGCTCAATTTCCTCAATTTCGAGTCCCTGATCGCCACCAAGGCCTCCCGCATGGTGGTGGCGGCCCGGGGCCGGCGGGTGGTGGATTTCGGCCTGCGCCGGGCCCAGGGGCTGGCCGGCGCCCAAGCCTCCCGGTCGGCCATCATCGGGGGGGCGGACGCGACTTCCAACGTTTACGCCTCCCAGCTTTTCGGGCTCACCCCCTCCGGCACCCAGGCCCATTCCTGGATCCAGAGCTTTCCCGACGAACTGACGGCCTTCCGCCGCTACGCCGAGATTTATCCCGACAACTGTATTTTCCTGGTGGATACCTACAACACCCTCAAGAGCGGGGTGCCGAACGCCATCCAGGTGGCCAAGGAAATGGAGGCCAAGGGCAAGAAGCTGGTGGGGATCCGGCTCGATTCGGGCGACTTGGCTTACTTGAGCAAGCACGCGCGCGACATGCTGGACCAGGCGGGCCTTCATTACGTCAAGATCGTGGCGTCCAACCAGCTGGATGAGCATATCGTCAAAAGTCTCCTTGACCAGGGGGCGCCCATCAATTCCTTCGGCATCGGCACCAACCTCGTCACCGGACAGGATTCCCCGGCCCTGGACGGGGTCTATAAGCTTTCCGTTTTTAACGGGGAACCCTGCCTGAAGATCTCCGAGAACGTGGGGAAAACCTCCCTGCCGGGCGTCAAAAAAATCGTCCGCTATACCGATCCCGAGGGGTTCTTTTACGCGGATGGGGTGCTTCTGGAGGATGAAAAAAACACGGAATACATATTTCATCCCAGTTTCCCCGAGCAAAAAAGCCGGGTCGCCCACTGTTTTCCGGAGGGGATTCTTTTTAAGGTGATGGAGGGCGGCAAAGCGCTGGTCAAGCCTTCCGTCGCGGAAGGCGCGGCTTACGCCAAAGAAAGGCTGGCCAAGCTTTCCCCGGAACGGAAGCGTTTCGAGAATCCCCACACTTATAAGGTGGGCATCAGCCAGAAACTGATGGACCTGCGCAACCAGATTGTCCAACAGCACAGTAAAGGCAGTTAACAGTCGACGGTCGACAGCCAAACTTCCGCGATATTGAATGAAGCGTCTAAGCTGTGGACCGTTGACTGTCGACAAACAAGATTAAGTTTTTTCAATGATCAGCACGCGTGTTAGCGGCAACGGAGACGATAGTATGAAGGCACTGTTGGTCGTCGATGTCCAAAATGATTTCTGCCCGGGCGGCCCCTTGGCCGTGCCCGACGGCGACAAGGTCGTGCCGGTCATCAATAAGCTGATGGAATCCTTCGACCTGGTCGTGGCCTCCAAGGATTGGCATCCCAAGGACACCGTTCATTTCAAGAAATGGCCTCCCCATTGCGTGCAAAACACGAAGGGGGCCGACTTGCACCAGAAGCTCAACGCCTCCAAGATTAAGAAGATCTTCCTCAAGGGAACCCGTAACAAGGACGACGGTTATTCGGCCTTTGAGGCCACCAGCGCGGACTTGGCGGCGTTCCTAAAGAAAGAGCATGTGACCGACCTTTACGTTTGCGGCCTGGCCACCGACTATTGCGTGAAGGCGTCGGCGATGGACGCCGACAAGAACGGCTTTGAGACCTACGTTGTGGAGGATGCCGTGGCGGCGGTCAACGTGAAGCCCGCCGACGGGGAAAAGGCCCTCAAGGAAATGGCCCACGCGGGCATCACCCTCATCAACTCCTCTGAAATTTCAAAAGATTAAGAACCCCTCACAAAAAATTGTGTTTTTTGATTTTGTTAGCGCCTCTAAAGAAGCGCTGTCCACAACGGTCCCCCTCACCCCGTGACGCCCGTCATATTCCCCGCCTTTCCCACGGAATAATCTAAAAGAAGAAAGGAATCCAAGGAACTGGGAGGACCCAAAGGGCGCCCATGGAAAGATCAAAGGCCAATCAGACATCCTCCAGGTGGGTAACGGCTAAAGGTCGCCCCCTTTTTCCTGTTTTAATAGGCCGTCGGCCCTACTATTCGGGCCCGGAAATCCCTAGATTAAGCCCATTGCTCAATCTTATTCGTCGGTTGCCAAGTCCTGATCGTACCGTTCATTCTGTGCCATTGACGCCAAGGGTACCAAGAACGACGAAAGCCAGGAATGTTTTGGCGATGCGCCACAAGCGGGGCGTTTTTGTTTTGAATCACCCAATATGGGGGTTTTGGCCTTACTTGGTGTCTTGGTGGTTCAATCTCGTTTTGTTCTTTTTCCTTTCCGTCCCCCTTCTCGCCCAGGTCCTCAACCCCCACCCCGACTACGCCTCCACCGTGGAAAACCTGCGGGCCTACCTGAGGGACCAAATGGGCCGGGACCACGTGAAGGGGCTCAGCCTGGCCCTGGTGGACGGCGACAAGATCGTTTGGTCGGAGGGTTTCGGCTACGCGGACGACCGGGCCAAGGTCCCCGCCACGGCGGACACCCTTTACCGGTTGGATTTCGTCACCAAGCTCTTCACCGCCGTGGAGATCATGCGGCTGAACGCAAAGGGACGGCTCGGCCTGGACGACCCCTTGGGCGCCGACCTGCCGGGTTTCTCTATTCACAACCGCTTCAAGCGCGCCAAGCCCATCACGATCCGTTCCCTCCTGGCCCATCATTCGGGGCTCCCCGCCGATTACCACCAGGGCATGTGGGCGGAAGAGCCTGGAACGCTCGCCCAACTGGTGAAGGACTTGAGGGACGATTACTTGGCCGCTCCCCCCCAGGCATTCTATAAATATTCCGACCTGGACTACGACTTGTTGGGCCGGATCATCGAGTTGAAGGACCACAAACCTTACGCCCAGGCCCTGCGGGAGAACCTGCTGGAACCCCTGGGGATGGTCTCTTCCACCTTCGAATTGGACCCCGCCGACCAGGTGAAATTGGCCAAGGGCTATGACAAGGGGCGCGAGACCGCCCCCCTTCACCTCCGGGACCTGCCGGCCGGCGGGTTGCTTTCCAGCGCCAACGATATGGCGCGCTTCATCCGTTTTTTCTTCACGCGCAAACCCGCGCTTGTGCCGGCCAAGGCCCTGGACTTAATGTTCCGGGAACAATACCCGGGGATACCGCTGGATTTCGGCCATTACCAGGGGCTGGGCTGGATGCTGGACGGGTTGGAGATGGAAAATTACAGGGACATGGCCTGGCACGACGGGGACTATGGGCCTTATTTCTGCCGGGTCGCCCTTTTGCGGGATGAAAAATTGGGGGTGGTGGTGATGGCCAACACCATGGAATCGCATGAGATGGGCCGGGACACCGCCCTGCGCGCCCTGAAACTGATGCGCGAGGAAAAATACGGGATACCCGCCAACCTCGTCAAACCCAAGGCCGTCATGCCCAAGCTCATCACGGTCCCCGAGGAAAAACTGGGGAAATACGTCGGGGATTACGCGGGCATCGGCAAGGCCGCGGTCATCACCCGGGACGGCGCCCACCTGCGGGGGGACCTGATGGGCCACCAGTTCGACCTGGTCCCCACCACCGGGAACAAGTTCATCCCCCGCGTCATGATCCTCTTCTTCCCCATCCACCTGCCCGAATACACGGTGGATTTTGAGACCGTGGGTGGCCGGGACGTCATCATCCTGGGCGGGCTGGGGGCGCCCGTGGTCTTCGAGAAGATCAAGCCCGTTCCCATTCCGGAGGCCTGGCACCAATGGCTCGGGCGGTACCGGCTGGACGACCCGGACGGGCAGACCAAGTTCGAGAACATGACCCTGGAGGCCAAGGGCGGGCTTTTGACCTTCAACGCCCGCATCTCCAGCAAGGTCTTCAACGTCACGGACACCGACTACCAAATCAACCTGGAGCCCATCTCCGATGAGGACGCGATCGTATCGGGCCTGGTGTCCCCCGACGGCGACACCGTGCACCTGTACCGCCAGGACGGCCAGGTCCGGATTTATTACGCCGGACTCCGCTTTACCAAGGTGGAAGAGACTACGAAATAGGCCCGGTGGGAAACCCAAGGGGTTCCGGGTTCCTTAAACACCCCAAGCCGGATAATCCACGGCACGGCAACTGTTCTCCAAAAAGTGTTAATCCCCAAAACACCAGTACCCAGACGGAGCCTGGGTGCGCCCCTTCCCTGTCGGTTGACCTTTCCATTATGACATCGCTCATAACCCCGCCCCCTGGGTCTCCTCATACTGGATTAAATTCTTCGAAAGGGGTGTCCCATGAACCGGTCCCTTGTCCCTTCCGCCGTTTTGATCCTCCTGCTTTCCTTGTCCGTCCCTTCCCTTTTCGCGGGCCCGGGCGCCAGCGGGGCCGCCGTGCCCACCCCCGCGCCACCCGCCGCCAAGGAGGTGGGGCCCGCCTTTCCGATGGCCCACGTTCCGGCGGGGGAAGCTTTGGTCTTGCGGAAAGGCAGCCGCCTTTGGGTCCGGGGTTCCACCGATAAGCGTTCCTTTGAGTTATGGGCCGGGACCCTGCTCGGGTCCGCCATCCTCAACGCGCCCTTGGGGGCCGGGGTGCCGGACGCCCTCCTGGCCGAAGTAAGGCGCCAAGGGGTCCAGGCCATGACCCTGCGGGTACCCATCGTCGGGCTCCAGGCCTCCGACCCCGAGGTCGAAACGGGGTCCGATTACGCGCTGGCCGGCCCCTACAAAACTCTCCAGGCCAAGGACAACCCCAGTGTGGAATTCCGCCTCGGGAAAGCAAAGCTGGGGAAAGAGGTCCGGCCCGGCGTCTATTCCCTCCAGGCTCCCGGTGAATTGTCCATCGCGGGAGCCAGCCTGGATATCCCCTTAAAGGGGGAGGCTGTCTTTTCGGGCGGCCAGGTCCGGGTGACCGGCCATTACGAAGTCCGCCTGTCCGCCTTCAAGGTCAAGATCCTCGAGGATGTCTGGGGGTCCATGGGGCCCAAGCCGTCGGTGGAAGTTTATTTTGACGTGACCTTCGGCCCGCCCCCGGCCCCGTGAGGCGCCCCGGGCTCGCGCGGGGGAGCTCCACCAGACAATTCAATAATATCGGGGGAGAGTTCGGGAATGAGTTATGAAACCTTTTACGGTTTGAAGGAACCGGCGTTTTCAAACGCCCTCGACAGTCGTTTTTATTTTGAGAGCCGCCAACATTCCGAGGCCCTGGTCCGGATGCTGCACACCGTCGAGACCATGAAGGGGTTGACGGTCGTTTTGGGGGACATTGGCACCGGAAAAACCACCCTCGCGCGCAAGGCGCTGGAAATGATGGAGCGGGACCCGCAATACGAACCTTCCCTCCTGGTCATCCTCCACAGCGACATCACCGCCGAATGGCTGCTCAAAAAAATCGCCCATCATTTAGGGGTGGAAAATCCCGCGGATTCCAAGGACCAAATCGTCCACCAGTTGACGGAACGGATCTTGAGGATCAACGAGGAAGGCCGCAAGGCCGTCGTGGTGATCGATGAGGCCAACATGATCCAAAAAAAGGGGATTTTCGAGGAATTCCGCGGGCTTTTAAACCTGGAAGTCCCCGGCCGGAAACTCATTTCCTTCGTTTTTTTGGGCCTGCCGGAATTGGAAAAAAATCTCGCCCTGGACCCCCCGCTGTTACAGAGGGTGGCGATGAAAATCGTCCTCCAATCCTTGTCCCACGGATCCACCCAACAATATATCCGGCACCGCTTGGCGGTCGCGGGCCGCGCAGGTGACATCTTCACCGAAAACGCCTTCCAGAAGATTTTCGGCTATTCCAAGGGTATCCCCCGCCTGATCAACACCCTCTGCGACAACGCCATGCTGGAGGGGTATCTCTTGAAAAGGGATTGGATCGATGCCGACATCATCGAACAGGTCGTCCTCGACCTGGGCCTGACCCGGAGTTATTGAGGAAAGGCCTTCCCGTTGCTTGTCCGCCGTGGCCGAGCGGCAGCGGCGCTTGGCGAAGGCGGGGCCTCGGCGAAGGGCGCCGACCGCGTTGTTCAGCTTTAAGCTCCGAACCTTTAATCACGAAACGGCTTACTGGAGGATGCTTAAGACCTAAAAAGGCTAAAATTCTAATTGCACGATATGGCCTTATCGTGCAATACGAATAAATCATATTTCATTAAATACAAGACCGATACCAAGGCCTTTTCCTAGCCTCGCCGATCCCCGACACGGCAGCTTTTCTCCCCGACGTTGTTAATCCCCAAAGTGCCAGTACCCGACCTCGTCTGGGTGCGCCCCTTCTCATTTGGCCTTGCCCCAAGCCCTTTCAAACACCCTCATTGACAATCATTTTCAATGTTTGCCATCATATCGGCTATCCTTCTGGCATGGAGCCCCGCTTGCGGTCGAAAAGAAACGGCTTTCGATTATTAGCCCTGGCGCTTTTGATGGTGTTTACGCTCGTGGGTTCCGCCCACGGGTTCATCCACCATCACCACGAGAGCCAGACCGAGGAACAAGACTGCGCGTTTTGTAGTTTTCATAACAACACCAAGTTTTCCGATATCTCGGTTGTCCTCCCTGATTTAACTCCCGCGTTCGTGTTGTTTTTCGTCCTGGTGGTCGTTCAATCCATCTTTGAGCCGCAGGCCTTTTCAGTCCATTCCGGTCGGGCGCCTCCTGCCGTTCCCCCTTCAATCTAGTAGCGGGAACAAGGCGGCAGTGGCTTGGTTTTGAACCCCTGTTGTAAGTCCGCTTAAACACCCCCAAGTCTTCCCATTTCCGCCATTCATTCCCGTTAGGAACACGGGCCCACTGGCCCGCGTTCGCCCATTCTCATCCATCAATCCAATTCTCGCCCGGAAACCGCGGTTTCATTCCGCCGTTTCCGGCGTACTTGCATTCCCGGTTTGGAGAGAACCTTGAGAAAAACCAAATTTATCAGGACGGCCCATTGGCCGAAACGGAAGGAGAGGAAATTTAAAACCGATTATCAATCCAACATCCCACCCCGCGATTGGAAGTATTGGCTGGCGGTCGCTTTTTCGGTGGGCCTGATGGCCGGCTTGGTTTGCTTCCTTCTGAAAGCCGCATAAATCGTAAATACAACAAAGAGACCATTCATGTTTAAACCGTCACTTCTTTGTTCGCTTTTAAAAACAATTTGAAAGCCGTCAAGAGATTGAACGGGCAAAATGTGGCGGTGGCGGGCTACATGGTTCCCTTGGAGGTCAGGGAGGAGGACGGGAAAGCGGCTTCTTTTATGTTGGTCCGAAGCCAAATGACCTGCTGTTTCGGCATCGCGCCCAAAATGAACGAATGGGTATTCGTTCAAATGGGAAAGGAAGGAGCGGCGAAAGTCATGATGGACATTCCGGTGACCGTGTTCGGGGTCCTGTCGGTGGGGGAAGACTATTCAGGCCAATGGACCCTTTGCCGTATGACAGCGGACAAAACCGCGTATCCGAAAGGATGGTAAACGCCTTATCTATTATGAAACAAACGGCGTTGGGTAAATGAAGCGCAAAATGGATCCCGTTTTCTATCGGAGGAAAATTTCGTGAAACAGTCCAATTTCCTGTGGGCGAGTACGGTTTTCGCGGCCATTTTTATGACGGCGTTTTTTTCATTCGGTTGCCGAAACGGCAGTTTTTCCCTGGAAGCCCCCGGGACAATATTCATCCGTCAAAAGGCCCCGGACCCCAAAGCCTATCTGCGGGCATTTCGGACGGAGGGGCCAAACCTTAAGGCGCATGGATTTTCCGCCTATAGTTTGCACCGGGATCTGAACGACCGTGAAACGTTCATCATTACCCTGAAATGTGATCGTTTGGGTGAGGGGGTGGATTTTGTCCGGTCACCCGAGTTTATGGCTTCTGTGGATAAGGCCGACGCCCAGATCCCCATGGTTTGGTACGGGTTGGACACGACCGAACGAAAATACACACAACAGCCCCAAATGACCGGTGGCATTGTTATCGCTAGAAATGAGGTGCGGGACTACAAATTTTGGCTGGATTGTTTTTACAAGGAAGATGGCGGAAAACATAACCATCCCGGAAGGAAGTATAAGAACAGCAACTACAGTATCCACCATCTGCCGGGAAAGCCGGAGATCGCTATCGTGGTCCATGAGGCATCCGATGTTTCTAAGGCCCCCGCTTTTATGAGATCGGAGCCAATGAAAGGTGAAATGGAATCCACGGGAGTAATGGGTTTGGATATCTGGTACGGGGTCAATATGCAGGAAGGCTTGTTTTAAGTTCAGCGCCGGACGGCCCGAACATGTGCAACAACCTCAATGTAGGCCAATACGATGCGGAGCGCATTAAAGAGTAACTTGGGAGTGATGTCAGGTTATCCGGGAAGAGTTTGAAACCCATGTTACGCCGTGAAGAAAGATCAGGAATTCAGATATTTTCTGTTTGCGCGGGTTTAAGGTTGTCCACAGCGGGGAGCGGACTGGACAACATTTAGAAATAAAATTAGACGGGGTTGAAATTAAAAAAGTGCAGAGGTAGGATGACCACCATTTGATTTTCCGTTTTGGATGGGGAGCCCCGGATAAATGAGGTTTTTTCGTAAAAATCTTTTTTCATTTGTGACGTTCTCGTTGCTGGCGTTTTTTTTGGTGCTGGCGATGGAAGCTTCTCATCATCATGACAATCTTGAAGGTCATGATGATTGTTCGCTTTGCGCGTGGCAATTAACCGGCTCCAACGCGCCCTCCGCGCCCAAGCCGCCCACCCTGTTTCATTCACCGGTCTTCGTCTCACTTGTTGTTTTCACACCACTTTTATTTGTATCTTCATTTGAATCTTTTCCGTCTGTCGGAAGGGCTCCTCCTTCCATCCTCCTGTAACGATACCTTCAGCCGGGCCTCATTTGGGCTGAATTTCGCTTTTCAGGGGGATTTCCCTTTGGGCTACGCCCAATCGCAAAAGTCCCAATAAAGCTAAAAATGTTTTCCAGGTTTAGCACTATTCAACCTCCAGGGCTGAATACTGCTTAACCGTTATTCCATTTCATTAAGGGGACCAGAATGACCATTTATAAGAAGTTGTTTTTCCTTTTGTTTGTGCTTTTTAGCCTTTCCACTGGGCGTGTCTTGGCCACAGTAGACGGGGCGCTTTCGGGAACGGTTTACGACGACAAGGGTGTGGCGCTACCAAACGCAAAGGTGACGATAAAAGGTGTCGGTGAGGAAAAGGACGTTACGACCACTGCGACCGGGACTTATGAGGCGTTTCCGCTGACCTACGGTGAATACAACGTGGGTGTCGAAGTGGATGGCTTTTCGCCTTACCAGGGAAAGGTGGAGGTTTCAGGAAATTCCATGCTTGATATCCATCTGGTACCGACGGCCGGGGGGGAAATGCAGATGACGGTCCGTGAAAAGCGCCACCTTATCACCCATTCTTCCACCAGTAGCAAATCCATTGATTCAGCAGAAATTGCTCAACTGCCGCAAGGGGACACCGCCTCGCTTCCGACACTGCTCTATACCACCAACGCGGGAATGGTGGAAGGGCCTTTTGGGCAGGTGTTCACCAGGGGCAACCACGCCAATCTTCAATACCAAATCGATGGTATTCAATTGCCGGATTCGACAGGCGGTTCTTTCGGAGAAGCCTTTGCGACGGCGAACATCGACCATATGGACATTATAACCGGAGGCCTTCCGGCCGAGTTCGGGACACGTTTGGCCGGAGTGGTGAACATAGTTACAAAATCAGGATCAACAACTCCAGGAGGGAACATTGGTTTAAGTTACGGTTCCTACAATCAACTCAATCCCTTCGCTAATTATGGGGGATCGGATTCCTCGGGGGCTTTCCATTACTTCCTGTCGACCAGTAGTACTTATACCGACCGGGGGCTTGATACCCCTAATCCAGCGAGCCCTACGGACGATTCCAGCGGAGGTTCGGAAGCTGTGCATGACAAGAGTTATGGCTCCAACCAGTTCGGCAAGTTCGATTGGGTGGCGGACAACTCCAATAAATTGGTTTTGATCGCCTTCAGCGAGAACAAATCCTTCCAAATTCCGAACTATCCGTCTTCCTTCGACCAGAACAGCCCCTTCTTCAATACCTACACCGACCCCTACGGGAACGGGCCCTTCAATTATGTTCCGAACGGGACCAACGACACCCAATCGGAATCCAACAAATACATCGAGTTTTCCTGGAAGCATTCCTTCGGGGACGATTCCTTCCTGCAAGTATCGCCTTATTGGAAGCAGTCGAACGTTGTTTTCAACAACGACTTGGCCAACGACCTTGCCGCGGCTTCCCTTTTCCCAGTCGTTTCGGATTCCTTTTCGGAGGACCGGACCAGCAACAACCTGGGGATGCAGGTGGATTACTCCTTGAGGGCGGACTCCAATAACCTGATCAAAATTGGGGCCCAGGCGCTCTGGACCCAATCCTTTGGAGTTGCCGGCGTGGTCGAGGTGGACAATGCCACTACTCCCGGTTCGCCGGTGACGACAACCACTAGCGACAACGCGACCGATAACGGATACCAGGAAGGGATCTACCTGCAGGATGACCTAACGCTGGCCAAATGGCTGGTGTTGAACGCCGGTGTCCGGTTTGACGCCACCCAGTTCGTCTTTCCCGACACGACGGCGAATGACAGCCTGGTGGAACCACGGGTGGGCTTGAACATCCTGCCCACGGAAAACACCAAGGTCCATTTCTTTTACGGGAAGCTTTTCATGCCGGCTCCTCCCGAAGACTTGAGGGATACCTTCAACAGCCTGGGTCAAGGGCAATTGACGCCTTATGACATCAAAGCCGAGAAGGACGATTATTTTGAGGCCGGGATCGCCCAACAGGTGGGGGATCATTTGTTTTCCGTCAACGGCTACTACAAGGACGCGGTGGATATGTTGGATGATACCCAGCTTTTGAACACCGCCATCGCCCAGCCTTACAACTTTGAGCACGGCTATGCCTATGGCGTGGAAGTGGGGATCAACGGGAAAATCGACAATCAATGGTCGGATTTCGCCAACTATTCCTATGAGATCGCCAAGGGTGAGGGCCTGGCAGGGGGCATCTTCGCGATTCCCGGTTCCACTTACGGGACTAGTGATTACGCCTTCCTGGACCATTGCCAGATCCACACGGTCAATGGCGGCTTGACTTATAACCCAGGCGACCTTTGGGTCACGGCGGAAGGGTTGTTCGGGGGCGGGCTGAGCACGGGGGACAATAACTCCCTCCGGCTTCCGTCCCACTTCACGGCGAACATTACCCTGGGTTATGCCTTCAAGAAGGAAACAGGCCTTCAAGGGCTAAAGGCAAGCCTGGATGTATTGAACTTGTTCGACAACCAGTACCCCATCTTCATCGCCAATGGCTTCAATGGGAACCACTACGAGGCGGGCCGCCAATTTGTTTTCCGTTTGGCGAAGGAAATTTAAGCGGGGGATTGGAACTCAACCTCGCAAAGGCAAATGCCGGTCGGTTTCAGGGACTGACCGGCGTTCTGCCGTTTTTATCTTTTAAGAAGTGAAAGGAATTGGAAATGGGTGGGTTTTTAGAGGGGTTCAAATTTATTTTCCGGGGCGGCTTCATGATGATCCCGCTTCTGGCCTCGTCACTGCTGGCATTGACGGTCATCGTCGAACGCTGGAAAGCGCTCCACAAGCAATATGTGACGCCTCCCGATTTTACGCAAGGAGTCCTACAGAAGGTGCAGGAGGGAAAAACGGCTGAGGCGCTCAAGCTTTGCGAAGGCAAGCTTATTCCAGTGGCGGCGGTATTGAAGGCCGGCTTGGAACATTTCAAGAACCCCACGGCGGAAATGGAAATCGCCATGAAGAATGAGGGGGAAAGCTGGGTGCCGGTCCTGGAAAAAAGGGTCCATGTCCTGGATACCACCATCACCATCGCGCCCTTGATGGGCCTTTTGGGCACCATCATCGGCATGATGGGCTCCTTCAAAGTCTTGACCCAAAGCGGGGTGGACGACCCCTATTCCATCACGGGCGGCATCGCCGAGGCCCTCATCGCCACCGCTACGGGGTTGGTGGTCGCCTTGGTTTGTGTCATTGCTAACAATTATTTCAACACCGACATTAAGAATTTCATATACGAAATGGAATCGGCGGCATCCCGTCTTTTAGAGGCCCGTATGGCGTCCGAAAGAAAGAGAAGCTGATGCAAATCCGTCAAAGGCCGACCAAGCGGGTTCGCATCGAGATTATTCCCATGATCGACGTTATTTTCTTTCTGCTGGTGTTTTTCATGGTGACTTCACTGGCCATGACCCGAATCAACAGCGTCAAGGTGCTCCTTCCCAAGATGTCGGGGAAGGCGGAAAACATGAGGCAAAACATTATCCTCACGATAAAAAAAGACGGGGCTCTTCTTGTCAATAAGACCCAAGTGACCTTGGACACATTGGGAACCCAATTGACCTACCAAATGCAGGCCAATCCGCAGGACGTCGTCATCGTGAACGCGGACGCGGGCGCCGGTTACGGCCTGGTGGTGCAAGCCATGGACAAGGCCAAGCAAGTGGGCGTCCGGAAGTTCGCCCTGGTTGCCGAGGCGGATAAAGACAAATGACGTACGCGGAAAGCCTCTTAAAATCCGGCGAAGACGAAAAAAGGCTGAAACAAGCCGCTGGAATCGCGATGGCCCTGGAAATTCTTTTCTTCCTGGCGCTGGGGTTGGGGCATCTGCCTTTTTTGAGGAACCCCTTCGATTCGGCCAATTACGTGGAGGCGCAGATCGTCCAGTTGCCCGCCAACGCTCATTTGACTGGGG
>DATKOC010000183.1:0-9250 GCA_035524855.1 bacterium | reverse complement strand
CGCAAGTCGGGAAGGGAACGCCCGCTGAGGATGGCCACCTTGGTTTCGGGAAGCAGGGAGAGGGCCCATAGGATTTCCCTCGATTTAACCGGCAAGCGGACCGAGGAAGGGGTGGGGGCGATGGGAGCCAGGGTCCCGTCGAAATCCAGCGATAAAAGCCGGGGTGTCCTGGAAAAAAAACCGGTATCGAGGCTTTCCAGCCCTTGGGAAAAGAAATCCGGCGTGGTTTCCATGCTCATCCTTTCGGGAGGGATTGCTGCTCGGCCAGGGCGATGGCGTCGTTGAGGATGGCCTGCGCCCAGGAAAAAATGTTGTTTTCCGCCACCGTCAGGCGCATGTGCTCCAGGCGGGCCTTCTGTTCCTGGGGCGGCATGGTGAGGGCCTGGTGGAGAGTCTCGGCGAAGGCGGAGGTGTCGTAGGGGTTGACCAGCAGGGACTGCTCCAATTCGCGGGCGGCGCCGGTGAAGCGCGAGAGCACCAGCACGCCCCGGTCGTTGCTGGAGGCGGCCACGAATTCCTTGGCCACCAGGTTCATGCCGTCGTGCAGGGACGACACCACGCAGACGTCGGCCATCCGGTAATAGGGGAGGAGGGCGTCAAAGTCCTGGCGGCCCTTGAGGAAGAGCACCGGCTCCCAGCCGTCCTTCGCGTACCGCGCGTTGAGGGCCGCGCATCGGTCCTCGATGTTGAAAACGACCTGCTGGTAGTCCTCCAGGCCCGTGCGGCTGGGCACGCCGATCTGGACCATTTTGACCCGGCCTTGGTACTGGGGGTAGGCCTCCAGGAGGCGGCCAAAGGCCTCCAGCCTCTCGGGAATGCCCTTGGTGTAGTCCAGCCGGTCCACGCCCAGGATGACCTTTAAGCCCTCCAGGCGCTGGTCGGAGGCCGCTTGGCGGGCCTGGCGCAGGACCACGGGGCTTTGGGACTGCCGGTAAATGGAGTCGAAGTCGATGGAGATGGGATAGAAGTTCACCTGGGCCATCCTCTCCCCGCGGATGACCCTCAGCTTCTCCCAATCGATCCGCGCCTCCAGCTCCAGCCCCACCGTTTCCAGGAAGTTCTCCGCGTGGTACCGCAGGTGGAAGCCCAGGATGTCGTTGTCCAAAAGGCCCTCGAGGATCTCCCTCTTCCAGGGCAGGATGCGGAAGATCTCGGGGTTGGGCCAGGGGATGTGCCAGAAAAGGGCGGTGATGAGGTCCTTCCGGAGTTCCTTCAGGTGATGGGCGACCCGGGAGAGGTGGTAATCCTGGAGGAAGACCAGGCTGCCCGGTTCGGCGGTATCGGCGACCGCCTGGGCGAATTTGCGGTTCACCCAATCGTAGGTTTCCCAATCGGAAGCGAGGAATTTGGGCCGGACATAGCAAACATGGCAGAGGGGCCAAAGGGTTTCGTTGGAGAAACCCTCGTAATAGCCCTGCTCTTCCTCCCGGGAAAGCCGCAACCGTTGGAGGGTGTAACTCGGTTGGGAGGGGGGGACCGCCACCTGGCCGGACTTGTCGGTGACCTTGAAGTCCGCGTCGGCGCCGCCGTGGCAGACCCAGACCGAATGGAAGGCCTTGGCGATGGAATCCAGCGCGATGGTGAGGCCCCCCGCGTTGCGGATGACCGCCACGCCCCCGTCGCGCAGGACGTGGGCGTAGGGCTCCCGGTTGGAGACCAGGACCAGCTTGCGGCCCTTGAGCTTGCGGCCGACCAGCTCCAGCAGGGAATCCCGCGTGGTGATGTGGGCGAAATCCCCCAGCTTTTCGGCGCGCGCGGCCGCGCGGCCCGAGGCCTCGGCGATCCTGCGCATGGAACGGTCCACGAAGTCCTTCATGTGCCCACCTATAAAACCCATCCCGCCGGGCTTCCCGCCTCGCCCCACGTGATGGCGGGAGTCTGGAACCCGAAGGGGAACCGGACCCGCAATTCCACGGAGTGGGGCCCCTTGTTGAGCCGGATCTTGAGGGTAAAACCCTCTTTTCCCGCCGGCGTGTCCTTTTTCCAGACCGTCTTTCCGTCCACCTTGAGCCAAAGGGGGCCGGAGAAGCGGACATGGAACTCGTATTCCGCGTCCCGGGGAGCCTCGAGGGAACCCAGGAACTGCCCCAGGCGGCCGTTGAAGTAACGGGAGAGCGTTTTCGAGTCCAGCCGGTCCACCGGGAGGGGATCGGAGAGGCGCTCCACCCGCTCCTCCATGAGGATCTCGGACAGGCCCCACCCGTAGAAGCCGTTGTAAAAGCGGCGCACCCAGTCGCCCTTTTCCTCCGCCCAGTGCAGGGGGGCCCCGGGATCCCCCGGGATCGAGGGGCCTGGAATTAGGACGCGCCACATGTGGTGTTCGGGGTTGGGATCGTCCACGACGGGGGGGCCAATAAACTGCTCTTTCCACTGCGCCCGCGGGTATTTCTCGTGGAGGTCCTGGATGAGGGGTCCGTTGTTCCCGAAGATGAACACAACCGAGTCCCCTGGTATTTCCCCCTTCCCCACGGGGATGGTGTTGGAGTCCTTGAAGGCGTAATAGCGCCGTCCCTCATTGAGGATGAACTGGGTGTTCCAACCCAGGAACCATTGGGAGGGGGCCACGTAAACGCGATACCGGGACTCATCCTCCCCGATGTGCCGGGCCAGTTCGGTGTCGGAGTCGGGAATCTGGGCCCAGAAGCCGTAGATCTTCGAAAGCTCGGCCCGGAAGGCCCCGTAGGCGTAGAGGGCAAGCAAGGCCGCGAAGACGGGGCCCGCGAGGGAGGGGCTTTTCCTGCCGGAGGGGACGGGAAGCCCGTCCCACAAGCGGGAGAGGGCCCAAGCCGAGAGCAGGTAGAGGGGAGGGGCCGATGAGATGAGCTTGGTCGAGGAAGGATCGACCGAGATCACGTAAACCACCGCCCCGAGGGCCGAGAGGGCCAGGAGGAAGGCCTTCTTCCAATCCGGACGGGCGAGGAAGAAAGCCAGGCCCAGCACCAGGATTCCCTGGGTGAAGAAGTCAAAGTAGGGGTCAAAGCCGATCATCAGATCCGTGCGGTCGGTGGCGTTGTAGAAGAGGGTCTGAAGGGTCATCCAAATCTGGTGGGCCAGGAAAGCCCAGGGATCGGGGGAGGTGTTGGAGCCCTGGAAGGGGGAGAGCCCGGCCAGGCGGTCGTTGAACTGCCCTGAGAGGGTGAGGGGCAGGATCATCAGGCTGGATAGCCCCACGGCCAACGACCAGCCCGCCGGCTTGGAGATACTTCCCTTGGACCAGGTCAACCAGCCGAGGAAAAGGGAGGGCGCCAGGGCCAAGGCCCACAAATCCGCCAGGACCCAGGGTTGCGCCTGCCAGAGCGACCAGGTCCGGCTCCAAGGGGAGAAGACCGGATGGGTGGAGGCGAGGGTGCCCGAGTAAACCCCGAAAAGAAGGAAAAGGGCCCCCAAGAGGGCTAGGCCCGCCAAAGGTTTGTAGGGGATCTTGGGGTATTCCTTGAGCGCCCAAGGCAACAACAGGAAAGGCGCCGCCAGCATCATCGCCCGGAAAGAGGAGTAGGTGTGGACGCCAAAGGCCAGGGCGAAGGCCCAAAGGAGCCAATGCCCCCAACTGGGTTTGCGGAAAAGTTTAAGGGAGGACAGGGCCAACAGGCCCACCGCCAAGGTCAAGGAAAAGGCCCGCATGCCGGTGATGGTCAGCTGGACGGTGGGGCGGCTGAGGGCCCCCAGGGCCGCCGCGATGAGCCCGGTCCTTCGGGACCCCAATTCCTTCCCCCCGAGGTAGAGCACCCAAAGTCCGAGGAGGTCAATCGAGCAGGAGGCCAGGCGGCGCACCGTCAGGTCCTTCATCTCATCCGGCAGGACGGATTGGAAAGCCGCGATGACGTAGGCCACGAAAGGCTCGATTCCGTCGGAGGGAAGCATCCAGTAGAAGATGTTCTTATCGACCATGTTGTGGACCCAGACCAAGGTGGTGGCCCAGTCATCCCAAAAGAGTCCCGGCGGGTGGCCCACCCGGTACAGGCGCAGAAAAGCCCCGGCCGCGAGGATCGCCCCCAGCCAGGCCCAGGCTGTGGCCCGGCCGGGCCCCGGCGCCGGCCGTTGGGGAAGGGTATGGTAGCCGTAGGCCATGTAGGAGAGCCCCACCAGGAACAGGAGCCCGATCAGCCAGGGGGAAAAGGTGGTGAAGGCCTCCACCTTCACCACGGGATGGAAGTTCAGGAGCATCAGGATGGAAAAGACGGCGAAGATCCACCCGAGGGCGATCCAGGGCAGGGGGGAATCGAAGGCGGCCTGGATCCAATCCGCCTGGAGGGCTTTTTCCCATCCTCCAACCTTTTTCCGCCTTTTAGGAACCGGCATGGGTCGTCCCTCCCCTCGCGGTTTTTCCGGATTGAAGTTCCAGCGACAAAAGCCTCAGGAGGCTGAACTCGGCGACCCTTCCCTCACGGTAGGAATCGGAGGGGGAGGCCTTCGGGATGTCGTTGCGGGAGGCCGGATGAATGATGACCTCGCTGCGGGCCGTCCGATTCAGGCAGTGGACCAGGCGGTTGAAGCTGGAAAAGTCCCGGGCCGTCGGATAATAGAAGGGAAGGAAGGCGAAATTCAGCTTTTGGGCCGCCCCGCGGAGGGTCCCCCCCAGCCAGGCGATGGGGACCCGGCGGCCCAGCCAAAGGGATGGGTGATAGGGAACGCGCACGCGGCGGATGCCCGCCGCCTTGAGGATGTCGGAGATCTCGTCCAATAACCCCGGGACGGCGTGAACATGGTGGTGTCCCTCCAGGCGGAGGGGTTGGATGCCCTTTTGGCGCATGAGGCCGATTTGGATTTTCAACGCGTCCCGGACCCGTCCGACGATTTCCCGGTTCCCGGTCCACCGCCCCCAATACCAAGCCCAGAGGAAACGCGGAAGGGTGGGGTAGAGGCCCCCGCTTTCGGGGTGGGTGAGGTTGAAGTGGAGGCCGAACTCAACCCCGCGCACCCGCTTGAGCTCCCGCAGGCGATAGGAAACGTACCTCGCCCCCGCCAGGACCGACACCCGGCGCAGGCTCCCCTGGCGGGCCATCTCCAGGATGGCGTCGTTGACCGCGGGGGACATGCCCCAATCGTCCGCCGTGAAATAGTTCTCGTTGTCGCGCAGGAAGGCGTAGTCGCCCCGCCGGGACTGGAGGAAGAAACGGAGGGTCCAAATCAGGACGCCCACCATCTCGCCGTAAACGCGTAGGCGGGGTTTTTCCCGCTCCAGGAAGAACCGGGCGGGCAGGTCCACCAGGGGGCTGCCGTTGGTCTTGGCCACCAGGGCCAGTTCGGCCTCGTAAAGGAAGCCGGGGCAGGTCAGCCGGTTGAAGACCCGAAGGGCGAATTCCCGGCGCAGGACATAGGCCCCGGAGAGGTTGTCCGTCAGGGGCAGGGAAAAGAGGAAGGACCACAAGCGCCCCGCCAGCACCCCCAGCAAATGCCGGCGGTAAACGAGCGAAAGAAGGGAGACGGGGACGGTGAACTCCGAGTCCGGCAGGCGGCGGTTCGCCAGGACGCCCATGGTTCCCGGCTTGAGGCGCCGCAGGGCGTCCCGGAAGAAGGCCGGATCGTAATGGCACTCGAGGTTGCCGACCAGGATATTCCGCCCCCGGGACCGGAAGACGGCCTCCCGGAGGGCCGAGCCCGGGCCCGGGTGGCGCCCCTTGATCCATCGGAAGACTTTGTGCCCGGCGGTGGCCAGGGTGAGGCGGTCCAAGAGGGCCCCGAAGGCGGGCTGGCGCTCCCCAAAAGGCGCCAGGAGAATTTCGTAACGTCCCGGAAACAGATCCGAAAGGGTTTTTTCCAAGGCCGCCAGGTAACGGAGGACTTCCTCAACGTTGATAGGAGCGAAAGGGTCCAGGGGCACGGGAAGGAGCAGGGAAGCCGCCAGCCCGCCCCGTGTTTCGGGGAGGGGCCCCTTCCAAGGGGGCAAGAGGGGAAATAAGCTCACGGCTTTTTCCCTCTTGGACCGGTTTTATTTTGTCTTGCACTTTCGCTTCTTGGGTTATGGCACCGCAAATGAGGAACTCCCTTCGGAAAATTTCGGCCGGACTTTTGAAGCCGCGGCCGCGATTCTTATCGAAGGGAATTTTTAAATGCGGAGGGGCACCAGGGGAGAAGGGTGGGGAGGGCCGGAATGGAAGCTAAAGGAGGATGGAGCCTCGGCCGGGGCCGAAAAGAATACAACGGCCGCCGGAAGCGGGATGTTTTTGGGGCGGGGAAGTTGTTTGGCGATTTTTTTCAGCGGTGCGTGGCGATTGAAGATGGAGGGGGCTTTTTGCGCCGAAGCCGAGTCGTCCGATAGGGCGGTCGCTACGCGGGACTGGATGATGGCATTGGAGGCGCAAACCACCACCGGCCTGAGGACCAGGAACAGCGCGATGAGCCAGCCGAATAAGCCCCTGGGAAAATTCCGGCTATTGTGATTCATTGAAAAAACCCCGCAGACTGGACTGGTTGAAAATTATTATGGGGTTTTCGGACGATAGTTCAACCCTTATATCCCGCGTCCTGCTTTGAAGGTGGGTTTTTCGCAATAAAAAAGAACATCCGCGAAAGGGAACCGGCCCGTCGGTTTGGAGGACACCTGGTAACCGGATTTTTCCGCCAGCCGGGCCCAGCCTTCTGCCGGACGGAAATGAAGGCCGCCCGCACGGGTGAAGCCCAGGCGGGTCATCACGGCCTCGTGCAGGCGGTTCCAAAGGGAGGAAAGGCCAGGACGTCGGTCCACATCCCGGAAAATCAGAGTCCCCCCCGGGCGAAGGCGCCGGAAAGCCTGGAGCAGGAGTTTTTCCTGGTCGGCATAGGAAAGGTAGTGAAGGACGTCCACGAAGGCGATTCCGTCGTAGAGCCCCGGGGAAAAGTTCCGGAAATCCGCCTCCTTGAAGCCCACGTTGGGAAGGCCGGCCGCGGCCTTCCTCGCCATGGCGACCCGCGCGGGGGAATGCTCCAGGCCTTCCACCCGGCGGCGCTTGGATTGGACCGCCAGGGCCAGGGAGAAAAGGCCATGGCCGCTTCCACCGTCCAGAATCCTTCCCTTCATGGGCAGCAGGGACGCCATCTCCAAGTAAGGGGTCCAGGTCCACCGCAGGAAAAGGAAAAGGCGGGTCGGCCAGGGCAGGCCCGCATAGCGGCGAAGGATCCCCCCCGCCCCGGTGTCCGGCGCGGGGGCGGGGAAACGGGAGGGTTCAGGCCGTCCGGGCACGGGAATAATGCCCCCGGAGGTAAAGCCCGAATATCCGGGTGATCCAATAAAGGGCGATGAACCCCGAGCGGAAGATGCGGATCGTGGATTTCTCGCTGGGAAGGTTCAGCACCACCGGAAGTTCGGCGATGCGGCGCCCCGTCCCCTGGACGGTGAGGAACATCTCGATGTCATAAGAATAAAGCGGGCACACCTGGCGTCGGAAAACCTCCAGGGCGGTTTCCCGGGTCATGGCCCGGATACCCGCCTGGGTATCGGTGGTGTGGATGGGGAAAAGCATGCGGACGAAAAAGTTGAAGAGCCGGCCCAGGAGAACCCTCTGGTAGACCATGTGAAGGACGCGGGTGGGGATGCGGAAGCGGCTGTAGGGCAGGCGGCGGTTGCCCGTCACCAGGTGGAAGCCCAGCTTCAGCATCCTCCCGGCCTCCAGGAAGAAAGCCAGGTCGAAGGGCAGGTCGGCGTCCGTGGTGAAAATCCACCGTCCCCTGGCCATTCCGAAACCCTCCTTTAAGGCCTGGCCTTTTCCGGGGTTAACGGAGGTTACACATGCCCGCACCTCGGGGAAGCGCTTGGCCAATTTCTGGGCGGCCAGCAACGTAGCGGGGTCCTCCAAGACGGGATTCGGGATGAGTATGATCTCGAAGCGCCTCGGGAAATGTCCGGAGAAAAAGGCGTGCAGTATGGGGATATTTTCCAGGAGCTGTTCCGGGCAGTGATGCGCGGGCACGAGGAGGGATACCTGACAACTCGTTTTTCGAAGATATTTCATCATTGATACCGTCGCGTTAGAAGGAATGATTTTATCCTATTCCCTTTTTTGGCGGACTGGCAAGGTTTTTCGGCGCGGGATCCGGCGGGCTATTCCGCTTTGAGGCGGTAGCCCACGCCCGACTCGGTCAGGATGTATTTGGGGCGGTCGGGATTTTCCTCGAGCTTTTGGCGGAGCTGGTAGACATATATTCTCAGGTACTGCACCTGGTCGCCGCTGGCGGGGCCCCAGACTTCCTGCAGGATCTGCTTCTGGGTGACCACCTTGCCCGCGTGGCGGATGAGGAAGGCCAGCAGGTCGTATTCATTGGGGGTCAGGTGGACTTCCTTTCCCCGGACGGTTACGACCCGGGCCGAAAGGTCCACCTTGAAATCGGGCGTTTCGAAAACAGGGTCCTGTTTTCCACCCCGCTTCACCCGTTGGGAATGCCGAAGGGCGACCCGGATGCGGGCCATGAGCTCCCCGACATCGAAGGGTTTGGTGAGGTAGTCGTCGGCCCCCGCGTCCAGCCCCGAGATCTTGTCCTGTTCCTTTCCCCGGGCCGTGATGATGATGATGGGTGTCGTGGCCCATTCCCGCAGGCGCTTGACCACCTCCAGCCCGTCCAAGTCGGGAAGGCCCAAATCCAGCAGGATCAGGTCGGGGTTATGGGATGAGGCTAAGGCCAATCCTTCCTCCCCCTTCGCGGCTTCGAGTACCTTGAAACCCTGGCTTTGGAGGGAAGGCTTCAAAAACCGCCGGATCGGCAGTTCGTCCTCGATGATTAAAATCGTTCCGTTATCCATATAAATTCCTTGGTTGCCACGTCGCCAAACGCCCCGACCCCTCAATGAACTCGGGGCAAAAATTGACCTGAGTCTGGCGGAAGGGTTGAGGCGGCTCCTCGCAATGACCCTTTATTGCTAATCCGGCTTTGCCGAATCGCCACCTAAAGGAAGGGTGAAATGGAACAACGCCCCGCCGCCGGGCCTGTTTTGGGCCGTGATGGTCCCGCCGTGGATTTGCACGAAACCCTTGCAGATGGAAAGGCCCAGGCCGGCCCCGGCGGTCCTGCCGTCCTGGGGCCCCCGGTAAAACTTGTCGAAGAGGTGGTCCAAATCCTCCTCCGGCAAGCCGGGGCCCCGGTCCGCCACTTCCACTACGAGTTGGCCCTTTTCGCTCCTGGCCGAGATTTCAATGGGGCTTTGAGGAGGCGTGTATTTAATGGAATTGTCCAGCAGGTTCACCAGGACCTGCTCGATCAAAAGGCTGTCCATGGGGACGAGGGGCAGGTTGGCCGGGATTTGGGTCGTGAGTCGCCGTCCCCCCAGCTTTTTCTCCAG
>DATKOC010000182.1:0-9661 GCA_035524855.1 bacterium | reverse complement strand
TTCAAAGCTTCTCGTTTGGCCTTCATTTCTTTCGCCATTTCCATCATCTTGATCTTGGCCCTTTTTTCCTTCATCTCTTCCTTCACTTCCCGGTAAACAAAGGCGTTGGCCTTGAGCAACATGGTCTCGGCGATATAGGTTCCGATGCCGAAATTGATGAAAGCGGGAATGACGACCGAGAGGGCGACGAGGGAGAGAAGCCACAGGCTGCTAATGACCTGTTGGTACCCCAGGATGGGCCTCTCGTAGCCCACGTTCAGGTAACCCGTAAAGATCATCAGGCAAAGCATGATGAAAAGAAAGAACCCTAAAAGGCGGAAGGTCGAGCGAATCTTCTCGAAGGTGGCTTGGAGCCCGTCGGCGTAGGACTTGACCGTGAAGCCCCTTTCCTCCAGAACATCTTTCCAAGAGTCATCCCACAAGAGAATTTTTTTGCGTAACATGACGCCGAAAACCAATATGGCGAAGGTCACGGACCAAACCAGGAAGGATAAAATCAGGAAACCCAGGGCCGATCCAACCGAGTGATAAAGCATCGCTTATCCTTTCACGTTTTCAAATTATGAATTCGTCAATTGAACTGTCGCGTCCAACAGTTCCAACAACCGCTGTTTGACCTCATGCCACTGGGAACCGCCATCCCCATTCTGTTTGGCTTGCTGCCAAATCATGACCAGTTGGGTGAGAACCTTGTCGCCCTCCGCGATGAGGGCCATCCGCACAGCCAAGCGGCGGTTTCCTTCCTCATGCTCGAATTCTTCCTTCACCTTTTGAAGGATTTCGTTCTGGTTCTCCTGGCTGGCGGCCTGCGCCTGCAGGGTGGTCTTGTACTCCGCCTCCACTTTTTGCCGGATGGAGGCCTCCAGAACCTTTAAAAGCTCATTTTGGTCGGTCGAAACCGTCACGGGGGCCGCCGAAGGCGCGGCGGCTGGTGCGGGGACCGGTGAGCCGGCTTTGGGAGCTGCGGCCTCCCAATCCTCTTCCGACGCCAATTCCGTCTTGATGCCCTTGTTGTCCCCGAAAATCATGGGCATGAATTCGATTATCTTATCATGATAGACCTTGAGTCCCACCTCAATTTCTTTGAGCTCATCGGGCGTATGGGCGTAAACAATCAGGTTATATTTCGTGAATTCCTTGGCCCTAGCCATCTTCAGGTGGTCGTGGAGGCGCGGTTCCCGGACTTGGAGGAGGCGGAGGAAGGCGTCCCATTGGTTTTGGAGTTCGCTGGCGATGGCCATGGTTTTTCCTGGTGGTTTTCTCTCATCTGCCTCAACAAGCGCGGGAGGACCGGCAGCAGGTCCCCCGCCATCAAGCCGTCGGGTCCGAGCCTCTGGCTCGCCCTCTCGCCGGCCAAACCGTGGAGGAAAACCCCGGTAGTGGCCGCCTCAAAAGCTGGAAGACGCTGGGCCAAGAGGCCGCCGATCATGCCGGCAAGGACATCTCCCGTTCCGGCAGTCGCCAGTCCTCGGTTTCCTGTCGGGTTTATTCGCAATTCCCCTTGCGGGGACGCGATGACCGTAAAGCGACCTTTCAAGACAACCGTGACATTATAGCTTTCGGCAATTTGCTTCGCAACTTTAACACGGTTCTGTTCTACCTCGTTAATGGAGGTTTTCAACAGCCAAGCGGCCTCGCCGGGATGCGGCGTGAGGATCACCGATGGCTTGACCGCGCGGAAGATATCCAATTGTCCCCCCAACAGGTTGAGGGCGTCCGCGTCCACCACCATAGGAACGGTAAGTTTCGTAAGGAGGTCCCGGAGCAGTTGTCCCGTCTCACGGTGGCGCCCGATGCCGGGTCCGATGACTACGGCGTTGACATTGGTGGTCAAGTGGAGGATACGGCCCGTGGCTTTCAAAGAAAGAAATCCGCCTTCCACCTCCGGCACGGGGGCGGTCATACACTCCGTAAGCTTGGAAGCGAGAATCGGGTTCAAACTCTCCGCGCAGGCAACCGTGACCAGGCCGGCCCCAATGCGCTGGGCGCCAATGGCACTTAAAACCGCCGCGCCGGTTAACCCAGTGGCACCGGCCACCACCACCAACCTTCCGCGGGTTCCTTTATGTGTATTCTCATCGTAACGAGGAAGTGCCTTGCGGACCATCTCGGCATCGGAGACTTCCTGCTTAATAAAGGAGGCGTTCAAAAGCTCCTGAGGGAACCCAATGGGCTCAACGGTCACTTTACCCGTTAACGAGGAACCCATCGGTGTGTAAAACCCGATTTTAGGGAGTCCAAAGGTCACTGTCATCTGGGCGGGAAGCACTTCACCCGGTGGCATTCCGGAATCCGCTGACATGCCGGAGGGAACATCCACTGCGGCCACCGGTTTTCCCAACCCACGGGCCAATTGAATTAATTCCCGGTAAAGGCCTTCGGGCGCGCGGGAAAGCCCGGTTCCCAAAAGTGCATCCACCAGAATGTCACATTCTTCCAAAGCCACTTGGATCGATTTCAGGCTTGCCGAATCGGTCAATCCCAATATTGGCACCTTCGCGGCCTTCGCCTTAAGAAACTGCTTGAGGGTTTCTTCGGCCAAATCTTCAGCTTCACCGATGATGACCGCCACGACGCTGGCTTTTTTCGCCTTAAGGAATCTCGCCGCCGCCAGTCCATCTCCACCGTTGTGTCCTTTTCCACAAAGTATGCCAACCGTTTTCTTGGAAAGAAGGCCCCATTGAGCCTCCAATGCCTCGGCTACCGAGTTACCCGCGGCTTCCATCAAGGTCTCGATGGAAAGGCCGTGAGATTGGACCGCCATCTCATCGATTTTTTTCATGTCCTTGGACGTGGCGAGTTTCATAACTTCTCCTTGGGGGTTTCTTCACCGATGTGGTAAACGCGGCTATGGAAGAACTGGGGGACAAATCGGAATGCGGTCGCGGCCGTCCTGTTTTGAAGACTTGGCTCCTCCATGACATCCGTAAGCAATGGAACGACCATGCTTTGATCGTCGTGGACCAATTCAGCGTGGTCAACTTCTATGAGGTGGCGCTCAAAAGCGCTCAATCGGGGCAGGTAGAAGCTGTGAAGCACGATATAGTCCCCCGGCTTCGGGATGAAAGGGGCATTTTCCGTCAAATGGGCCATTAATTGGATCTTCCTGCCTGACCAGAATTGGGTCTTGGGAATTTCATCCGAATAGATTGGTGCGCCCGGCGGGATGGTCGCCAGATACTGGGCGGAACGCTTAATGTCGCCGAAGGAATCATTTTGGCTGATAAGAACGGCGGCCGAAAAAAGGGCGAGCCATCCTATGCAAAGGGTTAAAAGCGCGTTTCGGAAAAATAAGATACGAATGGTTCCCTTGCCCTTATCGAGGCTCCCAAAAAAAACCTCCAAATGATACCCTGCGGCCAAAAGAATCAAAGGCAGGAACGGCAACATATGCCTATCCTGGAACGTAACGGGGATCAAACGCGACAGGAAAAGAAGGATGAAAATTTGAAAAAGGATTTTTTTAAGCGCTTCCCCTTCCCCACCTAAACGCCGGGTCATTTTGGCGAGCCCCAAGACGGCAAACCAGAAAACGAGGGGGGAGAAAACGTAAAGAGGCTGCGACAAGTAAGCGTACAAATGGTCTATAAAATTCAAAATGGGGAAATGAATTCGGCCTTCTCCTTCGGTGAGTCCCATTCCCTCCTGGTAGGCGGAAAGAAGAAGCAGTAATTTTTGGCTCATGAAATAGACGGGTGCCGACCAAACGAGGATAATTCCCACGACCTTTTGCCAAAGCCCCTTGGGCGAAAGGCCGAAACCTAAAATGAGGACCCACGGAATAAGCAAAAAACCCTCTGGGCGAGTCGAAGCCGCCAAGGCTCCCAGGAAGCAGGCTTGCCACCAGGACGCGGGATTCTTATCAAGATAAACCGCGGTTAGCCTTTCCAGACACCACCAAAAGGCCATTAAAAATAGTGTGTCGGGCATAACCTTGAGGGACCAAAACCAGAGAAGGGGGGAAAAAATCGCCATCAGGCAGATGAGGCCAGACATTTCCACCGGAACCCAACGGCGGGAAAGCTTCCAAAGCGGAATCAGAAAAAGTAATCCGGCGAAAGTCGATAGCAATCTTCCCCACAACCAACCTGGTAACCCCATTTGTTGGCCGAGCCAAACGAGGGCGGGATAACCGGGAAGGATGATAAAACGGGGAGTCTGGACAAAATCAGGTGAAAAATAAGTCAGGCAAAAAACTCCATCGGTAGTCTCGGCGGAACAAAGCCGGAGCATGGGTAAGCGCGTCAGAAGTCCCATAAAGGCTAGGAACCATGCCCATTGGGCCTCATTGAGTTGACGGGGGATAAAGGGTCTGGTCTCTCTCATTTTTTTTGTCCGCTTTTATCGCTCTCAAAAATAACAGTCGCCGTGGCGTCCCTTTTGCTGTGGGCGATGGTCAAATGAACACCTTTGATTTTTCTTTGAACCCGCAATTTTTCCATGATGCCGGCGAAGCGGAGGGAGGGTTTGCCCGTGATTTCACGAACTACTTCGATCTGGATCCATTTCCATCGACCGCCAAAACCATGGCTGAAAGCCTTGATAACGGCTTCCTTGGCGGCGAAACGCCCGGCTAACGAGGGATAGGGGTCTTTTTTCCGGAGGCAGTATTTGGCTTCTGCGGGGGTAAAAAGGCGATCAATGAAGCGCTGGCCATGCTTAAGATGGGCCTGCTTCACGCGCTCGATCTCGATCAAATCCACACCCAAACCTACGATCATGTTGCTTACCCCAGCGATTACGTTAACACCAATCCCATTTTATCATTCAGGACTTGAAAAACAATCAGCCCAATAGAATGTTGGATTTACTTGCGGTTTCCAACCCAAATTTTACCATTCTCTGTTTTCACTTCATAAACCGCAACCCGGTCACCCAAGGCGCTTTTCGGGGCGATACCCGTATCTAGGTCGAAAGCCAATCGGTGCCAGGGGCAAACAATACAGTTCCCCTCCAGAATTCCCGAACCCAGGGGCCCACCCACATGAGAGCACTCATTATCAATGGCGTGGAGTTTCCCAGACCTTTTGACAACGACGATTTTACGGCCCTGAGCCTTCACGATCTGCATTTGGTTATCGGCGAGGGAATTTTCCTCGAGGACGGCTTGAAAGGGGATGGACGCGTCGGAGCTCAAATTTGACTCCAGGTCTTTTACTTCTTGAGGGACTTCGCTTCTTCCACCGTTTTGATGCGGGCTTCCGCCCGGGCCAAGGCGTGTTTGAGGATATCCATGTTCACACCTTCCTTCCTTTCCGACAATTGTTCCTGGGCAGTATTTTTGGCATTCCTCGCGCGCTCCAGATCGATCTCATCAGACCTTTCGTAGATGTCGGCAAGGACAATTAAGGAAGATTTGCTGACCTCGGCGAAACCACCGGAGATGAAATAAAGGCTTTTTTCGTGGCCCTTATAGACACGCATGACACCCGGTTTCAGAGTGGAAAGAAGTGACATGTGGTCGGCCATGACGCCAAACTCTCCCAGTTCGCCGGGTAAAATTGCCTCGGTGACTTCCTCCGAAATGGCCGGCTTGTCTGGTGCCACAACTTGTAGTTTGAAAGTTTTCGCCACGTGATTCGTTCCTTACCTGATAGCTGACAGCCGGTAGCTGTCGTTTTACATTTTTTTCGCTTTTTCCAAAACCTCATCAATGCTTCCCACCATGTAGAAAGCCTGCTCGGGAATCTGGTCGTACTGCCCATCCACCAGCCCCTTGAAGGAGCGGATGGTATCCGATAGAGAGACGTAACGACCAGGGGTCCCGGTGAATTCCTGCGCCACAAAGAAGGGCTGGGAGAGGAATTTCTGGATGCGGCGCGCGCGGCCGACGATCTGCTTGTCGTCGTCCGACAGTTCGTCGATGCCCAGGATGGCGATGATGTCGCGCAGTTCCTTGTAGCGTTGGAGTGTCTGCTGCACGCGACGGGCCACCGAGTAATGCTCCTCGCCGATCACCAGTGGGTCCAGCATACGGGAGGTGGAGTCCAGGGGATCCACCGCCGGGTAAATGCCCAGTTCGGTCAGGGCGCGGTTCAAGACCGTGGTGGCGTCCAAGTGGGAGAAGGATGTGGCAGGTGCCGGGTCCGTCAAGTCGTCGGCGGGCACGTAAATGGCCTGCACCGAGGTGATGGAGCCCTTTTGGGTGGAGGTGATGCGCTCCTGCAGGGCTCCCATTTCGGTGGCCAAGGTCGGCTGGTAGCCGACGGCCGAGGGCATGCGGCCCAGGAGGGCCGAGACTTCGGAACCAGCCTGGGTAAAGCGAAAGATGTTGTCGATGAAGAGGAGCACGTCCTGGTTCTCCTCGTCGCGGAAATACTCGGCGATCGTCAAACCCGACAATCCAACGCGCGCGCGGGCTCCCGGCGGCTCGTTCATCTGGCCATACACCAAAGCCGTCTTGTCGATGACGCCTGATCCCTTCATTTCAATCCATAGGTCGTTTCCCTCGCGGGTTCGTTCTCCCACTCCCGTAAACACCGAGAAACCGCCGTGTTGGGTGGCGATGTTGCGGATAAGTTCCATGATGACGACGGTCTTCCCCACACCCGCCCCACCGAAGAGACCGATCTTGCCGCCTTTTTGGTAGGGAGCCAGGAGGTCGATGACCTTAATTCCAGTCTCGAGGATTTGTTTCTTCGTGGATTGCTCCACCAAGGGGGGGGCTGGGCGATGGATGGGGTAACGCTTTTCGGTTTTCACCTCGCCCATCTCGTCCACCGGGTCGCCGAGTACGTTCACGATGCGGCCCAGGGCCCCGCGGCCCACGGGCACGGAAATGGGCGCGCCGGTATCGGCCACTAACATGCCCCTTCGAAGGCCGTCCGTGGAACTCATGGCCACCGCGCGCACCGTCTGGTCACCCAAGTGTTGGGCCACTTCCAGGGTGATGTGGATGTCATCTTTGGCTTCGTCGATCTTCAAGGCGTTGTAGATGGAGGGCACTTCCCCGTCGGCGAACCTCACGTCCACCACGGGCCCGATGACTTGTATCACTTCCCCGGTTTTTGCCTTTGATTCGGTCTTGGCAGCGCTCATGATTCCTCCAAAAATTATTGTAATGCGGCGGCCCCGCCGACAATCTCGGCCAATTCCTTGGTGATCATGGCCTGGCGGGCACGGTTAAACTCTAAAGTCAGCTTTCCGATCATTTCGGTGGCGTTCTTGCTGGCGGCTTCCATGGCGCTGCGTTTTGCGCCCATCTCGGAGGAGAAACTCTCCAAAAGAAACCGATGGATTTGGGTGGCCAAGTACTGGGACACGAGCTTGGCCATGATGGTCTCAATATCGGGTTCAAACTCGTAATCACCCGCCACATAGTCCATTCTTTTGCCTTCTCCCGCGATTTCCTGGACCTTGATGGGAAGCAGGGTGGAAAGGGTCACCTTTTGGCTGATGACGCTTTTGAACTCCGTGAAAAGCACCACTACTGACTTGTATTTCTCGGTCACGAAAAGGGTCTCGATTTCGTCACGCATTTCCAGGACCGTCTCATAGGGCACGCGTGGGAAAACCGAAAGCCATTCCCGGCGGATGGGCACGTTGCGGCGCTTGAAGAAATCCCGTCCCTTCTTTCCCACGGTCAAAAGGATGCTCCCTGGGTTCTCGCGCAAGTACCCTTGGGCCTGGCGGAGGACGTTGGTATTGAAGCTTCCGCAAAGGCCCCGGTCTGCGGTGATCACCATGAGGGCCGTCTTGCCCTCGGAGCGGACGCTCAAAAGGGGATGGGTTTCCGCGCCGGCCTTGGCCGCCAGGTTCTTCATCACGTCCGCCATGCGCATCGCGTAAGGGCGGGCGGCCAGGATGCGTTCCTGGGCGCGCTTCAGCCGGGCCGAGGCCACCATCTTCATGGCCTTAGTGATCTGGCCGATGTTCTTGACGCTCTTGATGCGAGTTTTGATTTCTTTGATTTGAGCCATGAGGATTCAGTTCTCAGTAATAGTTCTTGGAATATTCCTGGATGGCCGAGGTCAGCTTGGCCTTGGTGTCATCCGTCAGGTCGTTCTTTTCCTTGATGTCCTTCAGGATGGCCGGATGTTTGGCCTTCAAGTGGGACAATAAGCCGGACTCGAACGCCTTCACCTTGTCGACCGGCAGGGGATCCAGGAACCCGTTGTTCCCGGCGAAGATGGAGGCCACTTGGTCCGCCATTTCCATCGGGGAGTATTGGGGTTGCTTCAGCAGTTCCATCAGCCGCGCGCCGCGGTTGAGTTGCGCCATCGAGGCCTTGTCCAACTCGGCCCCGAACTGGGCGAAAGCCGCCAATTCGTTGTACTGGGCCATGTCCAGCTTCAGTTTTCCGGCTACCTTCTTGGTGGCCTTGGTCTGGGCGTTGCCGCCCACACGGGAAACCGAGATGCCCACGTTGATGGCGGGCCGCACCCCGGAATAAAAAAGGTTGGACTCCAAGAAAATTTGTCCATCCGTGATGGAAATAACGTTGGTGGGAATATAAGCCGTCACATCCCCCGCTTGGGTTTCGATGATGGGAAGGGCCGTCAGGGAGCCCCCGCCCAACTTGTCGTTCAGCTTGCAAGCGCGCTCCAAAAGACGGGAGTGCAGGTAAAAGACGTCGCCGGGGTAGGCCTCGCGTCCTGGTGGGCGGCGCAGGAGGAGCGAAAGCTCGCGGTAAGCCACCGCCTGCTTGGACAAGTCATCGTAGACAACCAAGGAATGTCCGCCGTTGTAGGTGAATTCCTCCGCGATGGCGCAGCCGGCGTAAGGCGCGATGTACTGCAGGGGCGCCGGGTCGGAGGCGGTGGCCGAGACGATGATGCAATAGTTGAGGGCTTCGTGTTCTTCCAGCGTGCGGATGACCTGCGCCACCGTGGATTGCTTTTGTCCAATGGCCACGTACACGCATATCACGTTCTTCCCCTTGAGGTTGAGGATGGCGTCAATGGCCACGGCGGTCTTGCCCGTCTGGCGGTCGCCGATAATGAGCTCGCGCTGTCCACGGCCGATGGGAATCATGCAGTCGATGGCTTTAATACCGGTATGCAGGGGCTCCTTGACCGGCTGGCGTTGCACCACGCCGGGGGCGCGGATTTCCAAACGGCGGCTCGACGAGGCCTTCAAGGGGCCCTTGCCGTCCAGCGGCTGACCCAAGGGGTCGACCACACGGCCCAGCAGCTCCTTGCCCGTGGGGATTTCGGCGATACGGCCCGTCAAGTGGACCGGATCACCCTCGCGGACCTTCTTTGTGTCACCCATCAAGACCGCACCCACAGAATCGGCTTCCAAGTTGAAGGCGATGCCATAGACCTCGTTGGGGAACTTGAGCAACTCCCCGGCCATCACGTTCTTGAGGCCGTAAATGACGGCCACGCCATCGCCCACCTTCAGGACTTCGCCCACTTGGGCTAGTTCTGACTCGGGTCTGAAATCCTTGATACGGGCCTTCAGGATCTTGGTGACTTCATCCGCTTGAATACCCACTTCACGACCTCCAAATAAAGTTTTGAATTTTTCGTTTGGCCGCCAACCTCGAACCGTCAGCTGACTTCACTCGATTTCGACTTTGAGAAGCCTCTGCTTCATTTTTTCCAGCTGTCCAAGGACGCTACCATCCATGCGTTGGTCGCCCAGGTAAATCATCATCCCGCCAATCAAACCGGGCTTCACTTCTTCCTTCAATTCCACGGTCACGCCGAACATGGCG
>DATKOC010000181.1:0-5501 GCA_035524855.1 bacterium | reverse complement strand
GGCGGCACGCAGGAAATGTTCAGGGTGACATTGTCGAAAGTGGCCGAGGCCAGGTTGGCGGTGTTCCCCCCCGAGACCGCGAAGCCGATATTGGCGTTGGGCGACATGGTGAAGGTGGCGGACCCAATGGTGATCCAACTGGTCCCATCGGCGGATTCCATTCCCGTATAGGTGTTTCCGGAGCGTTGGATCTGAAGCCAAACGGGGGTCCCCAGGTTGGATCCCCAAACAGGGTTTGAATGCCCCCCTTGCGTGGTTCGGTAAAGCACGTCCGCGGTCTTTCCCCCGAGGATCCATCCCACGTAAAAATAAGGCGAATCGTTGGCGTTGTTGTCCCGGATCATGAGGCCCGCCTGGGCCGCGGAGGAGCTTCCGTTGGTCTCCCCCGTAAGCCGGGCCGTGAAGGTCGTGAAACCGCAGGAGGGCTGGCTGACGAAGTGGAAGGAATCCTGCTCGGTGCCGGTCAGGTTGTCCCCCACGGAGTTACCCGCCCCGTTGACCGTGTAAACCCCGCCGGAATAGGTCTCGCTTCCCAGGTACCCCATGTACTTGAGTTCCAGGTTGGTGGCCGTGGATTGGGTGAGCCAGCCGATGTCCTGCCCCACCCAGGAAGCCGGCATGGTGTCGTTCACGAAAATGCTGGCTGGGCAGGAATAAGTTCCCGTGCCCTGGCTGTTGATCGCGTGGGCGGTCACGAAATGGCTGCCCGAGGGGACCAGCGGCCAGTTGAGGGTATAGGGGGCCGAGGCGGCGGTGCCCAGGTATTGGCTGTCCACGTAAAAATCCACCTGGGCAATCGTGGAGGCGGCATCGGAAACGTTGGCCGAAAGGGTCAGGGTCAAGGGACCGGTGTAAACAGCCCCCATAGCGGGGCTCGCCAGGCTGACGGTGGGGCTGTCCAGTGTGACGTTGGCCGCGCTGGCCGCGAGGATGGGGGCCATTTGGTTGATCGTACGGGCGTTGTCCGTGACGTTGGTCACCCCCGTGGCGGTTCCAAGGTAGGTCACGAGGGGGCTGGAGAAAAACGGGGTGTAAACCCCCGGGGCGTAGGCCATGATGGTGCGGTATTGGACTCCCTGGGCGTTAAAACGGCTGCCCGAGGAGTAGGGATAAACCCCCGGTCCGCCGTTGGCCGTGTCGTGCCCGCAGCCCAAGTTGTGGCCCGTCTCGTGGATCATGGCCTCCGGGAAGCTCACGTGCTCCATGCTGTAATGCCCCGGCTGGTACCCTAATCCCATCACCGGGTCGGAGCCCGCCACCAGCATATTGACCATCACCGCCCCGTAGGTGTTCTGGATGTTTTGGATAGCGGGAATGGTTCCGTTCCCCATCCTGGGCAGGTCCGTGTACATGGAGCCGCTCTCGGTATAGTTGACCTCCCCACAATAAACCAACTGGACCTGGGCGTTGATCCCGCTGTTGGCGTAGATGAGGTTGTCGTAGAAAACCATCGTGTCCACCATGGCCTCCATGGCCTCGACGCTGCCTCCGGTGGCGGCCAAGGCCGCGGGCGTGTAAACCATGGCCAAGTTGAGCACGGTCGGATTCACCGCGAAAGTGCAACCCGCGGGATAAAGGTTGGGAATGAGGCTGGGCATGCCTTCCTGGGGGATGGAAGCCTGAAGGGTCGCGTCGACAAAAGAAACCGCGTGGCCGCGGGTCAGGCCGCAAAGGAAACCGTCCTCGTTGACTTGCACGACATGGTGGATCCCGTTGCCGGCCGAGTAAACCTTAAAAGTTCCTTGTCCCAGGACATAAAAGATACCGCTCACGATGCCGTGGTTTTCGGTCAAAACCCCGATGCTTCCGGACTCTTCCTTGAAATGGCCGATAAAAGCCCTGCGCCCATGGGGCCTTTGCTGGACCTGGTCCAGGGCAAAGGTGTAATCGGCGTCGTCGAAAAGGTTGAGTCGAATGGAGGATTTGGAGCCTGGCCTAAAGGCGTGGTTGGCCAGTGGAAGCCCCCCCTTCCAGCGAACAAAGCGTTCCCGAACGGCCGTGGAATCGGTTTGGAAGGTGGGGGAACGGGAAACTTTTTCAAAAGCAGCGGGGCCGGAAGCGGATTGGGCGGGAACATTGATGATTAAAACGATGAAAATCGTTATAAAAAATAATCTATTGTGGAGAGCGTATATCTTCGACTTCATATAAGTTGGGCCCCTGGAGAATATGACCCAAAACCTAACGCCCTTTTTCGGCTTTGGAAGAGGGCCTTTTTATGATTTTTTTAGGGGAACATCGAGGATTTTGCTTAAAAAACAAGGAAAACCTTAATTTGGCGGGAAAAACCGGGGCTGACTTATGTCAGGTCTTCCAATTCGATCTTAATCTTCAGTTCCTTCATCAGTTCCTCATCAATTTCCGAGGGGGAACCCGTCATCAAGTCCGTGGCCTTGGCCGTTTTCGGGAATGCGATGACGTCGCGGATGTTGGGCGCCCCGGTCAAGAGCATGACCAACCGGTCTAAACCGAAAGCCACTCCACCGTGCGGGGGCGCCCCGAAGCTCAAGGCCTTCAAGAGGAACCCGAACCTTTCCTGGGCCTTTTCAGGCGATATCTCCAACAGCGAGAAAATCTTAGATTGCAACTCAGAGCTATGAATACGGATGCTCCCGCCCCCCAGCTCAATGCCGTTTAAAACCAGGTCGTAAGCCTTGGCCTTGGCCTTGATAGGCTCTTTATCCAATAACGGTACATCTTGTTCCTGGGGGCAGGTAAAAGGGTGATGGTTGGAATAAATGCGCCCTTTGTCGTCCTTGCCGAACATGGGAAAGTCCGTCACCCACCGGAAGGCCCATTTGGGGCCCTTTTCGATCAAGCCTTTGCGCCGCGCGATTTCGACCCGCAGGGCGCCCAAAGACTCGTTGACCAGCGCCAGGTTATCCGCGCCGAAAAGCAACAAGTCCCCTTCTTCACCCTTCAAGGCCGCCAGCAGTTCTTTTTGAACGTCTTCGTTGAAATACTTGGTGATGTTGGAATCCAGCTTGCCGTCCTTCACCTTAAACCAAGCCATGCCCTTGGCGCCGTATTTGCCCACAAAAGCGGTCAGGTCCTCGAGGTCCTTGCGGGAGAAGTCCGCGCAACCCTTGGCATTGAGGGCCTTCACCGCATCCCCCCGGCCTACTACGTCTTTGAACACCTTGAAGTCGGACTTAGCCGCGGTAGCCGTGACGTCCACCATGGGCAGGTCGAACCGCATGTCCGGCTTGTCGGAACCGTATTTTCCCATCGCCTCATCGTAAGTCATGCGTTGGAAGGGCGTCTGGATGTCCTCGCCGAGGGCCGCCTTGAAGATGGACTTCATGAGTCCCTCACCCAAGCGGTAGATGTCCTCTTCCTCGATGAAGGACATCTCGATGTCGATCTGGGTGAACTCGGGCTGGCGGTCCGCGCGCAGGTCCTCATCCCGGAAACATTTGGCGATCTGGTAATATTTGTCCAACCCCGAAATCATGCAGATCTGTTTCAATTGTTGGGGACTCTGGGGCAGCACGAAGAACTTGCCGGGATTGACGCGGGAAGGCACCACATACTCGCGGGCACCCTCAGGAGTATTCTTGATGAGGATGGGGGTCTCGATCTCCAAGAACCCCTCCGAGTCCATGTAGTTACGGGTGGCCTGGGCGATCTTGTGGCGCGTGATCATCTTGTCTTTCATGTACGGGCGCCGCAGATCCAAGTAGCGGTATTCCAGCCGCACTTCCTCGGCCACGTTCACCTCGTCCTCGATGGGAAAAACGGGGGTTTCCGATTGGTTCAGCACCTTCACCTCAGAACAACGGACCTCGATCTCGCCGGTGGCCAGTTTGGGGTTCACCGTGCCCTCGGGGCGCTTGGTCACTTCCCCTTTGACGGCCAAAACCCATTCGTTGCGGATCAGGTGGGATTGCTTGTGCACCTTGTCGGCCAATTGGGGGTCGAACACGATCTGGGTCACGCCGTAGCGGTCGCGCAGATCCACGAACACCAGCCCGCCATGGTCCCGGCGGTGGTGCACCCACCCCATGAGGATCACGGTCTTCCCAATGTCGGAGGCCCTCAGGTCCCCGCACTTGTGTGTTCTTTTCCAGCCGCCCAACATTTCCGCCACTTAGTTCCTCCAAAATAAAAAAAGCCCCGTAAAGAGGCCGTATCATAGCAAAATCCAAGCTTTTGTAAAAATTTGTTATTGAAAATTTCAGCTAAGCAACATTTTGTTTATTAAAACAGCTCCCTTGTTCGTAAGCTCGTAGATTTCGAAATACTGCGCCATATCTTCATATTTAGATATTATCAAAAAGCGTTTTTTGTCGATTTTGAAATATTGTTCAAATTGTACATACCTTATTGAATCATCTTTAAAAACATCAACAATTCCATCGTGTTTGACGATTGTAATCGAAGGCTTAATTTCGCCACACATACTCGGCGCAATTATTACGACGATTTTAATCCCATCTTTTTGAAAACAATAGGTGTGTTGAATATTAAATTCGCTAATTTTTGCGCAAACTTCTTTAAAGCCCTTAAGCTTTTCAATTCCTTCCAAAAATAATTTTTTAGCTTCTTCAGGAGGCAATCGAGTAATTTCGGATTCTTTTTTTATTCCGGACGGATTCGATAATTCCCCTGTTGAATCTTCTTCTTTTTCACTGATGAAAATGCCATTCGACTTAGCATAATCTTCCTCATCTTTTGATAAATTTAATTTCTTCCAATCTATATCGAATTTGATCTTTTCTTCCAAATAAGCATCAAGGCCAATTTTAAATTCTATTGGTTCACAAACTCCCAGAAATTTCGAACCCGAAAAAAAATATAATTTCGTTTTGGGTTTTGGAATTATGAAATTACTAGCAATAGAAGTTGGTATTTCGGCCTCAACACCATCTTTTCCCTGTTTTATCAAACTCTTATCTAATTTGGATAAAACTATTTTTAAATTTTCTTCGTAGGATTTTGATTTATCTTGAAAACTGGCACCATTTCGAGATGAAAAAAAGTTCAGGTCGTGCGCAAATGAATAAAAACCCACATTAAAAAATAAGATGAAAATAAATATTAATTTCATCTAATTCTCCACACCCTCCGAGAACCGCTTTAGGATGTCATAAAGCTCGGCCAATGGCATTTCCTTGTCCTGGCGGGTGGAAAGTTGGCGGACTGTATAAGACTTTTTTCCAGGTTCAAACTTGATGATGGCGTACTCAATGCCGTTCTTCTGGGCCGACTCCAGTTGCTGTCCAAGCTTCTTATTCCCTTCCAGCGAAGCCTCGACTTGGATTCCTTCGGATCTTAATTCCTCCGCCAAGGCCAAGATGTCCTTATCGGATTGCCCGTTATTGGCGATCAGGAGGGTTGGCCGTAAGGGCTGAGCCGCTTTGGCCCTTTCCTGCAGGATGAGAAGAATTCGCTCAAAACCCAATGAAATGCCAACCGCCGGGGTGTTCTTGGGTCCACCCAGCTTCTCGATAAGGCCGTCGTAACGCCCGCCGCCGCCGATGGACGAAGTGAACTCATGC
>DATKOC010000180.1:0-9545 GCA_035524855.1 bacterium | reverse complement strand
ATCGGTATAGCGACCCATCCCACGGAATACGTGGGTTATTCAAACGTCCTGTTGGGTTACCTTCTCGAACGGCTGTTCTCATGGTTTCCCCTTGTCCCTTGGTATGGGATGTTCCTGTTCGCCGTTCAGCTTTTTTCGTCGGGTTCCATGCTCTGGCTCATATGCCGGGATGGGGACAAGTATTTCCGCCTGTTACTTTTTATTGGGGCCTGGTTCGGCGTTTATTTTTTGTTTTTCGCCTTCCTGCAGTTTGACATGACCGCCGTTCTGGCGGCCCAAGCCGGAATCCTCCTCTTTGCCTTTTCGATGGAAGCTTTGCCCCCCGGGGAGCGGTCCGGCCCTTTATTGTTCTCAACGGCCCTCTTGTTTTTGTCGGGACTTATCCGGTTTGAGGCCCCGTTCCTGGTATTTCTCTTGTTCCTGCCGTGGTGGGCTTCTAAAGCCGTGAGCCGGGAAACAAGGCGTGGATTTTTTGGGGGGAAATTTTGGGCTAGTTTGGTCGTCCTCGCTTTTTCCGCTTTGTGGATATTCCAATTCGCCTGGTTCCAACGGGACGGCCGCTGGAGGGAATTCGCGGATTTTGACCACGCGCGGGTGACCTTACAGGATTACCGGATTCTTCGTTATTCCCCCGAAACTCAGCCCGTCTTTAAGGCCGTTGGTTGGACCGAGAATGACCTTTGGCTTTTCAAAAATTGGTTCCTCGCCGATTCACGGAAATATAATTCGCCGGTTTTCCAAGCCTTGGCGGGGCGTTTTCCCCGATTTGGTTCGGAGGGGAAAACAGCCTCCTTTCATTCGCTCCCGGAATTGATCGGCTCCGCTTGGGACCGGCGCATCCTCCTTTATTGTTTGGCGTTCCTGGCGCTTTGCCCGGTGAGAAGCTGGCGTGTCCTTGTTCCGCAAGGACTCTGGCTCCTGGCGCTTTTGTGGTTTTTGATATATGTCCTGCGGGCCCCGGACCGATTGACCCTCCCCTTGGAAGCGTCCGTTATGGGCTGCTATCTTCTCAATAGCCGGACGCCCTTTTCCCCGGATCATGGGCCGGTTGGGCTGAACTTTTATGTCAGGATGATCCGTTTTTTGGCCCTGGTTTTTCTTTTCCTGGCCCCCTTTTCCGCTTGGGAGGACCAGATGCCCATTCAACACCGGTTTCGGGAGGCGGAGAAGCGGATGCATGAATCCATCCGGCGGTTAAGCCCGAAGGATGACCAGTTATTCGTGACCTGGTCTTTTCCCTACGAAGCCATCGGCGCGTTCGACGATTTGGAGTGCTTCCGCCATTTCCATGTATTTCCGACTACGTTTTTTCAAACCTGCCCGGCGACCATGGAATTGGCCGGGGAGTTCGGTGTTCATAATCCGTTCCGCGACGTGGTGGATAATCCGCGTGTTTTCCTCAACTGTTCCCAGGAAGAGGGACTGCACTTCCACGATTATTTGGCCGAAAATTACGGATTGGATGCCGGCGCTAGGAAGATTTTCGATTGCGAGCTGTTCAAAATATACGCCATCCATTCGGTTGAAAAAGCGAAGGGAAGTTGAGCTTGGGGGAATTACTTTTGGGGTGAATTGCGCTTCACTTCGACGACCTTCGCCCCGAAGATGTTGATGGCGGCGGCGACAAGGGGCTCTTCTTTCTCGAGCCTTTTCTCGTCCGAGACGGGCGCGGAGAGGGGCTTGGGGGCGCGGGGACCGGGGGATTTTTCGCCGACCACGGAGGGTTTCTCGGGAAGGACGGGCAGCAGGCTTATCTTGTGGCCCAGGATTTCCGCCAACAGGTCCTCCACGATGGCCTTGTTCTCGGGTTTGGCCAGCTGTTCGAGGTGAAACGGCCCCTTGCAGACCAGCACCAAGGTCCCCTCGTCCATCGTTTTGGGGCGGGTATCCTCCATGACGCCCCTGAGGGACTTGTTCTTCGTCCCGATCTTCTCCAACATTTCCCGCCACTGGCCCTTGAGCTTGGCCATCTCGGGGCTTTTCTCGGCTTCCACCGCGTCTTCGATCTCGTCAACCGCCAGTGCCGGTTCACCCACTTGCGCCATGGGCTCGGGGGTGGGGCGATAGGGCGCCAGTCCGGCTTGAGCGGGGTTTTCCTGGCTCCTCGGCGCCGCTGGGGCGGGCACCGGGGCCGTGGGCCTGGGGCTCGCGGGCGCGACCGCGGCCACTGGGGCGGCGCCACCCTCCGTTTGACGGATCAAGTCCCCCAGGTTGGTGAGGGCCTTCATCCGACAAAGCTCCAGGATGACCGTTTCCAACACAATTTGGGGGTTGGCCGAGTGCCGCACGGCCCATTCCTGCTCGATCAAGAGCCTTAAGGAGGAGAGGATTTGGGCCTCGCTCATCCCCGAGGCGGCCTGAATGATCCGGCTGATTTCCTCCTTCGAAAGGGGAATCAGGGTTTCGGCGGAAGCGGGCAGGGATTTGGCCACGGCCAAGTGGCGGAAGGTTTCCAGGATTCCGCCGTAAAAATGCTCGAGGTCTTTCCCGCCCTCGATCACGCCACGCGTCACCGCCATCCCCGCCGAGGGATCGGCGGCCAGGGCGGCTTCGGCCAGCCTCAGGAAAACCTCACCCTCAATGGTGCCCAGCACGACCCTCACGTCCTCGAGGGTGATTTTCTTCCCCGAGAAGGCCACCACTTGGTCGAGGTTCCTTTGGGCGTCGCGCATGGAACCCCCGGCGGAACGGGCCACCTGGTAAAGGGCCTTGTCGTCCACCTGGATTTGCTCGGCGTCGCTGATGCGCCGCAACTGCTTGAGGGTGGTCTCCAGGCCCATGGAACGGAACTCGAAGCGCTGGCAGCGGGACTGCACGGTGGGAGGGAACTTGTGGATCTCGGTGGAGGCCAGGATGAAGATGACGTGGGCGGGGGGCTCCTCCAGGGTCTTGAGGAAGGCGTCGAAGGCCTGGGAGGTGATCCGGTGGGCCTCGTCGAAGATATAAACCTTATATTTGCCCTTGGCCGGGAGGGTGCCCACCTTCTCCTGGAGGGAGCGGATGTCGTCCACCCCGTTCATGGAGGCCGCGTCAATCTCGATCACGTCCATGGCCGAACCCTGGTTGACCTCCAGGCACAGGTCGCAGGCGTTGCAGGGCTCGAAGTCCTTTGGGTTCCGGCAGTTGAGGAGCTTGGCGAAGATGCGCGCGGTCGTGGTCTTGCCCACCCCCCGGGGCCCCGAGAAGATGTAGGCGTGGGCGAGGCGGTCGGCGCGGATGGCGTTTTGGAGGGTGCGGGTGATGTGTTCCTGGCCCACCATGTCGGCGAAGGTCTGGGGGCGCCATTTCAAGGCCATCACTTGGGGCATCGGGAACTCCAATTTTGAATTATGAATGTTGAATTTTGAATGATGGTGGTTTCCGCTGGGCGGAAACGTCAACCATTTAAAATTAAGAATTTAAAATTCCCATCGGATTTTGATGGGCGGCATTCATTCCTTCGCGGAAGCCAGGTGACCTACAACACCCGAACATCGACCTGACCGTTGCTTCCTTCCGGACCTGGCGGAGTTGGGGCCGCATCGCCGTATAGGACCCGACTTCCACGCTGGAATGAGGGGACTATCTTAAACGAAACATCGGGGAAAATTCTATTATCGTGGGATGTTGGGAAGTGTATTTCTAAGTCAAAATGGCGGAGAGGGAGGGATTGGAACCCGCGCTTCGCGCTCACAAGGGAAGATCCCCTTGTGTATCCCGACTAACCTTTGGGAAAACTTCCGTTTTCCCAAACCCTTTTCCAAGGGCTCGAATCCTTTATTCAATCAATTAATGGCGGAGAGGGAGGGATTCGAACCCTCGAGACCCTTTTGGAGCCTACACGCTTTCCAGGCGTGCGCCTTCGACCGCTCGGCCACCTCTCCACAAATGAAAAAGAGGGATGGACGTGCCTTGCCCCTCTGGTCGAATCAAAATAATGGTGGAGATGAGCGGGATCGAACCGCCGACCTTCTCGTTGCGAACGAGACGCTCTCCCAACTGAGCTACATCCCCACATCCATCAAAACTTTATGGAGATTCTCCCAACCCCTCGACAAGCTCGGGGCATTTAAAGATGCCCTGAGGGGCGCTTCGCGCCATCGAAGGGCTGAGCTACATCCCCATCCCTGTCACTTGGCTTTGCGGCGCAATTCCTTGAAGAAATCGCTCAAAGCCCTCGAACATTCTTCCTTTAATATACCGCCCGCCACCTTCACATGGTGGTTCAATTTGGGGTTCTCCAGGGCCTGCGCGATGCTTTCCACCACTCCCGCTTTCGGGTCGGAGGCCCCATAAAAAAGATTCTCGATCCTCGATAAAACGATGGCTCCGGCGCACATGCCGCAAGGCTCGAGCGTCACGTATAAATCACAACCGTTCAACCGCCAGCTCTTGAGCTTCTTCGTGGCCTTGGAAAGGGCCATCATTTCGGCGTGGGTCAGGGCGCTTTGCTTTTTCTCCGTCAGGTTATGGCCGCGGGCGATGATCTTGCCGTCCTTGACGATCACCGCTCCCACCGGGACTTCGCCTTTTTTGGAGGCTTTTTCCGCTTCCTTCAAAGCGGCCCTCATAAACTTTTCAGCGGACAAGTTCAGCTTAAACCTCGATATCAAAGGCCGTGGCCCGTTCGACTCGCTTCGCTCGCCCAGGGCATTCGATGCCGAGTGTTGAACGGCTCTTTGCGAACGAGAATGACTTAGTCAAAAGTGGCCTGCGATGAGTAAGCCCATTTCCTTTTGGAAATGGGCGCATCGAATGGTGCGCCTGGAGGGATTCGAACCCCCAACCTACTGATCCGTAGTCAGTTGCTCTATCCAGTTGAGCCACAGGCGCGGTCATTTCTTCCCAAAAAGCCTTGGGAAAGGAGGGGTATATTACCTAAAATCGCAATTTTGCCGCAAGTATAAAGGGCTTGTCCAATAACGGTCGGTGTATTGTAATTCCAGTAAATCAAACAAAATCCCCGTTCTTGTCCGGAGCTAACGCGTGAAATCTTCCCGAGCCCGTTTATCGGTCCTCAACCGTGCGGCCCTCGTGGTGGCGCCGGCCCTCGCCCTGCAATGGCCCGTCCTACATCTGTTGTTCCATCCCATGGGACTGCCCTGGGAGCCCCTCCTGCCCGGCATCGCCATCTTCGCCTCGGCCTACCTCCTATCCTGGGCCGCTGAGGTGGCGGAGGCCGACATCCCACCCGCCCTGGCCCTGGGTCTCCTGGCGCTCGTGGCGGTGGCGCCCGAGTACGCGGTGGACGTCTATTTCGCCTGGAAGGGCGGGCAGGATCCCTCTTATATTCCCTTCGCTACCGCCAACATGACCGGCGCCAACCGCCTCTTGATCGGCATGGGTTGGGCGATGGTGGTGCTGGTCTATGGCTGGAAATACGGCAAGCGGGAAGTGAAACTCGACCGCCGCCTGAGGCTGGAAACCGCGGTGCTTTTCGCCGGCGCCCTTTATTGCCTGGCCATCCCCCTCAAGGGAACCCTTTCCCTGTGGGACGCCGTTTTCTTGACGGGCTTGTTCGTGTTCTATTTTTTCCGCCTCTTGAAAAGCGGTGCCGCCGAACCGGCGGTGGAAGGCCCGGTGGCGGTCATCCAGCGTTGGCCGGCCCCTCTCCGGCGGGCCTTTACCGCCTCATTCTTTATCTTTTCCGCCGTTTCCATCTACCTGGCCTCCCATCCTTTCGCGGAGGGACTGATCGAGGCGGGTCGGCGTCTGGGGATGGATCAGTTCGTCCTGGTCCAATGGCTCGCGCCTTTAGCCAGCGAGTCGCCGGAATTCATCGTGGCGGCCATCTTCGCGCTCAAATCCCGGCCCACCGCGGGGTTCAACACCATCCTTTCCTCCACGGTCAACCAGTGGACCCTCCTCATTGGCATGCTGCCGCTGGTCTATACGCTCTCCAAAGGGGGAATCCATCCCATGGCCTTGGACGGCCGCCAGGCGAGGGAAATCTTCCTCACCTCCACCCAGTGCCTCTTCGGGGTGGTGGTCCTGTCCAACCTCCGGTTCAGTTTCCGGGAGGCGGTGGCGCTTTTTCTGCTCTTTATCACCCAGTCCCTCTACCCACTCCTGGAACCCTGGGTGGGCCTGCCCGCCGCCACGGTCCGGGAGGCCTACGCCTGGCTTTACCTTGGGCTCAGCCTGGGAACCCTGGTGGCTTCCAACCGCATCCGGGTGGACTTTCGGGAGCTTTTGGGGGTCTTTTTCCGCCGCCGTTAAGGCTGGGGAAGGCCCTTTTGACCCCAAAATCTCCCGCAACCTTTAGCGGAATGAAACCGTCTCAAGGGTGGTCGGGAGAAACTACCGACGCTAATTCTCGTGGGGAGAAAACCATGAAACGCTTTTTCGCATTTATGTTGGGCCTGTTGTTCGTGGTCGGCACCGGGATCGTTTTGGCCGACGATCATCCTATCGTCAAGGATACCCATAAGATCCGCCATGACCGCCGGGATATCCGCAAGGACAAGCGGGACCGCCGCCAGGATCTTCGGGATCTCAAGAAGGACGCCAAGGACGGGGATAAGGGTGCCGTGAAGGACGACCTGAAGGATATCCACCAGGACAATAAGGACATCCGCCAGGACCGCCGCGAGAAGCGCCAGGACAAGCGCCAACGCCGCCAGGACATCAAGGAGAAGATCCAGGAGAAGCAGTAGGGAGCCGGCACCCCGGTCGGTAACTAAGCCGAACAGGGTTGCCCGGGCGGAAGGCCGAAAGGCCTTCCGCCTTTTTTGTTTGGAAGGTTTTTATCGGCCTTGCCGTCAATGAGCTTCCCATTTCGGCCAGGAGAGTTATCCTTGAGGCCGGGAGGCGACACTATGGCTTATGACGAGAAGCTGGCGGAAAGAATCCGGGGCGTCCTGGGGAAATCGAAGGGCGTCACGGAGAAGAAAATGTTCGGCGGGGTGGCCTTCCTCGTCGACGGCAAGATGTTCGTGGGCGTCCAGAAGGACGAACTCATGGCCCGGGTGGGGCCGGACAACCACCATAAGGCTGTTTCCCAAAAGCATGTCCGCCCCATGGACTTCACGGGCAAGCCCATGGTGGGGTTCATCTATGTGGCTCCGGCGGGACTGAAGGGCAAACCGGCCCTGGCTAAGTGGGTCAAAATGGCCAAAGAATTCGTCGAGGCGATCCCCCGAAAGAAAAAGAAGTAAGCCGCCCCGCCCCTGAAATTCCTCTTGCCCGCCTAAATTCCAAGGGTAATCCCTCCTTGAAGCTCCCGGTGAAACCCCCTAAACTTAGGGCCATTTCAACGCAAAAGGACGCCTCACCATGGCCCGGCCGCTCTTCCTCGAACAACTCAAGAAAAAGGTCCTCATCTTCGATGGGGCCATGGGCACCAACATCCAGGTCTATAACCTCACGAAGGAAGACTTCGGGGGCAAGGAAGGCCTGAACGACTACTTGGTCATTACCAAGCCCCAGGTCATCCGGGAAATCCACGAGGGGTTCCTCAAGGTGGGCGTGGACTGCCTGGAGACCAACACCTTCGGCTCCAACCGCCTGAAGCTGGCCGAGTACGGCATCGCCGACCAGATCGTCCAGGTCAATACCGCCGCCGTCAAACTGGCCCGGGAACTGGCCGACAAATACTCCACCCCCGACCAGCCCCGCTTCGTGGTGGGCTCCATGGGCCCCACGGGCATGCTGCCCGCCAGCGAGGACCCGGACCTCGGCAAGATCACCCCCGACGAGCTGGAAGCCATCTATTACGAGCAGGCCTGCATCATGATCGACGCGGGCGTGGACGCCCTCTTGGTGGAGACCAGCCAGGATATTCTCGAAATGCGCGCGGCGGTCTTCGGCTGTCACCGGGCCCGCTCCGAGAAGAAGTCCCCCGTCGGGCTCATGGCCCAGACCACCCTCGACACCACCGGCCGCATGCTTTTGGGCACGGACATCGCCTCGGTCCTCTCCACCTTCTCGCGCCTGCCGATTGACGTCATCGGCATGAACTGCTCCACCGGTCCCAAGGAAATGAAGGATTCGGTGCGCTACCTGGGCCAATATTCCAATTTCCCCATCTCCACTATCCCGAATGCCGGCTTGCCTGAGAACCGGGGCGGCCAAGCGGTCTACCCCTTAAAGCCCGAGGCGCTGGCCGCGGCCCTGAAGGAATTCGTCGAGGAATTCGGCGTCAACGTGGTGGGCGGCTGTTGCGGCACCACCCACGAGCACCTGCGCCAGGTGGTGGCGGCCATCGGCCACCGGGCCCCCAAGAAGCGCGAGGTGGCGCACCTTTGCAACGTTTCCTCCATGATCAAGGCCGTGGATATGGACCAGGACCCCAAGCCGCTCATCGTGGGGGAGCGGGTCAACTCCCAGGGCTCCCGTAAGATCAAGCAGATGCTTTTGGCCGACGATTACGAGGGCATGGTGGCGGTGGGCCGGGGCCAGGCTGAGGGCGGCGCCCACGTGCTGGATGTCTGCGTGGCCTTGACCGAGCGCCCCGATGAGAAGGGCCAGATGATGGCGGTCATCAAGAAGCTGGCCCTGGGCGTGGACACCCCCGTCATGATCGACTCCACCGAGGCGGATGTCATCGAGGCGGCGCTCAAGATCTACCCGGGGCGGGCGATGGTTAATTCCATCAACCTGGAAGGCGACGGCTCCCGCGTGAAACGGGTCTGCCCCCTCATCAAGAAATACGGCGCCACGGTGGTGGCCATGACCATCGACGACCTTTACTACGACAAGGCGAAACCGCAAGAGAAGGGCATGGCGAAAACCGCCGCCCGCAAGCTGGAAGTGGCCAAGAAGATCACCGACATCTGCGTGAAAGAATACGGCATCCCGGCCGAGGACATCGTCTTCGACGCCCTTACCTTTACCCTGGCCACCGGGGAACTGGAGTTCCAAAACTCAGCCGTCGAGACCATCGAGGGCATCCGGGCCATCAAGAAGGAAATTCCCGGCGTGCGCACGGTCCTGGGGCTTTCCAACGTGTCCTTCGGGCTCTCCAAACCCGCCCGCGAAGTGCTCAATTCCGTCTTCCTCTATCACTGCGTGCAGGCGGGGCTGGACATGGCCATCCTGAACCCGGCCGACATCAAGCCCTACGCGGCCATCGCCGAGGACGAGCGCAAGATGGCCGACGACCTGGTCTTCAACCGCGACCCCCAGGCCCTGGCCAAGTTCATCCAGCATTTCGCGGGGAAAGCCCCGGTGGAGGCGCAAGGCGCCGCCGACCCCACGGAAGGCATGACCCCCGCCCAGAAGGTGCATTGGAAGATCGTCAACCGCAAACCCGACAAGATCGAGGCCGACCTGGCCGAGGTGATGAAGGAAAAAAGCGCGGTACAGACCCTCAATACCGTTCTCCTCCCGGCCATGAAGGAAGTGGGGGACAAGTTCGGCGCCGGGGAGCTTATTTTGCCCTTCGTGCTCCAGTCCGCCGAGGTCATGAAGAAGGCCGTGGCCTACGTGGAGCAGTTTCTCGACAAGTCCACTGCCACCACCAAGGGCACGGTGGTGCTGGCGACGGTCTACGGCGACGTGCACGACATCGGCAAGAACCTGGTTCGGACCATCCTTTCCAACAACGGCTACACGGTGCACGACCT
>DATKOC010000179.1:0-7935 GCA_035524855.1 bacterium | reverse complement strand
GCGTTATCGATGTCCGCGTAGCCCTTCGCCGTCGCCAGGCCCTTCTTTGACAACACTGTCGTGATGGCCGCTGTCAGGGTCGTCTTCCCATGGTCCACGTGCCCGATCGTCCCGATATTCACGTGCGGCTTGCTTCTCACGAATTTCTCTTTTGACATCGCTCTTCCTCCAAAAATATTTAAGCAAAATGAACAGCTAAGGGTTGATGATGCTCCGGGACCGCAACTCGTTTCGAGCGGGTCATCCTCGCCGGTGTTTTCCCTTCCTGGGCGAAGATGGAGCCCAAGACCGGGATTGAACCGGTGACCTCTTCCTTACCAAGGAAGTGCTCTACCAACTGAGCTACTTGGGCAGGGATTAAGCAAGAGGGGAGTATTTTACGGTTGAAAGAGACCCTGTCAAGGAGAAAGGGCCCTTTTTAAGCCCTTTTTCCTGGGTTTTGCCATTCCCAGACGGTGTTATGCCTGGGGCAAAAACTATTTCCGTTTGGACTCGCGTCCGTGGGGGTCGACGATTTTCTCCAACTGGACCGCTTGGTTGTATTTTTCCTCGGTCAATAGTTTTTTCTCCAGCACCACCTGACGGACGGTTTTCCCTTCCTTCAGGGCGGCCTTAACCACTTCCGCCGCCTTCTCATATCCGATCACCGGGTTCAAGGCGGTGGCCACCTGCGTGCTCTGGTCAGCGTATTGGCGGCAACGGTGCTCATCGGCCTTCACTCCCGAGACGCACTTCTCCTCAAAGGCCTTGAGCATGTTGGTGAGCAGGGTGATTTCCTGGTTCAGGTTGTAGGCCAGGACCGGCATCATGACGTTCAATTCCATCTGGCCTGCCTGGGCCGCCATGGCCACCGTGTGGTCGTGGCCCAAGATCTGATAGCTCACCATGTTGAGGCACTCGGCCATCACCGGATTGACCTTTCCCGGCATGATGGAAGAACCCGGCTGCATAACGGGCAACAGGATTTCACCGAACCCCGTCGCAGGGCCGCTTGTCATCAAGCGGAAGTCGTTGGCGATGCGGGTCAAATCAATCGCCAGGTTGCGGAAGGCGTTGGAAAGGGACACGAAGGGCGACATGCTTTGCATGGCCTCAAACAGGTTCGGATGAGGTGTCAGCTTTAGACCCGTCTGCTCTGAAAGCAGGCTGGCCATGCCCTTGCAGTAATCCTTATGGGTATTCAGGCCCGTCCCAACCGCGGAACCCCCGATACCTAACTCAGTGAGGTCCCCCGTGGCCCTCTCGATGCGGGCGTAATGTCTTTCCAAGTTCTCACCATAGGCGTTGAACTCTTGGCCCAAGGTCATCAAGGCGGCGTCCTGCAGGTGCGTACGGCCGGATTTATAGACCTTCTTGAATTCTTGGCCCTTCTTGCGGAAGGTGGCGGCCAGTTTCTTCAGGACGGGCAGGAAATCACGGGTAAGCAGCAGGCCAGAGAGGCGGATGGCGGTGGGGATGACGTCGTTCGTGGATTGCCCCATATTAACCATGTCGTTGGGGTGAACGAGCTTGTAGTCGCCTCTTTTTCCTCCAAGAATCTCGATGGCGCGGTTGGCTAAAACCTCGTTGGTGTTCATATTGTGGCTGGTGCCCGCCCCTGCCTGGTACACGTCCACCACAAAATGGTCGAGCCACTTGTCCTTTTCAAGGATCTCGTCGGCGGCCTTCACGATGGCGTCGGCTTTTTTCTTGTCTAACATGCCTACCTTGGCGTGGAACCGAGCCGCGGCCTTCTTGATATGAACCGTGGCTTGGATGAAAACCTTGTGGGGCTTGATGCCGCTAATAGGGAAATTCTGGACGGCCCGCTCGGCCTGGACGCCCCAGAGGGCCTCCCCCGGAACCTTCAACTCGCCGATGGAATCATGTTCAACGCGGTATCCCACGACACACCTCCAGAGAAATGATTAAACATAAGGAACGGGCCGCGGATCAAAACGGCCGGAGGACAGCAGGTTAAGGGCGGAGGGCCGGGTTTTCTATGACGGCCATCAGCCAAAAAATTAAAGGTTGTTAGTGATGTACTTGAAAAGCGACTGGGCGGCTTCCTCGGGACCCTTGGTCTCGAACCCCGAGATCCCGAGGCGGGTCCTTAATTGGCCCACTTTTTTCCCGTTTTTGAGCAACTGGCCCACGAACTTTTCGGCCAAAGCCTCATGTTGTTTCTTCTTCTGGGGGGCGCCGAAAGGATTGGCGAAATAAGAATGCACCAGCCCTTTCTCGTCGGTGGTTCCCTTGGCCAAGCGGGCTCCGCTGGAGAACACCTCGAGGATATCCTTGGGGTCCTTCATCAGCTCCAGGGCCGGGTGCTCTTCGTCCACGTTGTCGTAGTTGTTCGCGTAAAGGAACAAGTCAACCGGGTACCCCGCCACCACGTGGCGGTACTCCGTAATGGGAAGGACCAAGCGGGCGTTCCCCATGTGGGGGTTCATGAAGGCGGAACGGTCGATCTCGTTGTAAGCGTAACCCGGATGCAGGTCGTCCAACCGGACGAAGGCCCCCACCTCGGTTCCACAGCCCACCACCGTCCCGTCGGGCCTGAGATTGAGGGAACCCATGTCGTCGAAGATGACCGTCAACTGGCGGATATATTTATCGGCGAGGACCCGGAAAGCCTCAAGCGATTCGGATTTGCCCGCGCCCGAGTCGCCCACGATGATCACATGGGCGCTCTTGCCGGACTTCAGGTCAATCTTGGCCATGGCCCCATGGATGGGCATGTTGCCGCGCTCGATCATGATGATGTTATGGATGGTCAGGGCGGTCTTCTTGAAGTAGCCGAAGTAATCGACGTCCGGCAGTTGATAGGCCACCGCGCCCACGACAACGTTGTTGGTGGTGTCCTCGTAGTAACCCACCAACTGGTTGTTCATCAAGGCCGGGTCCACCCCGAAGAGCATGATGCCGTCCGGTTTGCGATTGGCGATTTCCTGGGCGCTGGCCAGTTCGAAAAGGTTCGAAAGGCCCGCGGCGTGAGAGACGAAATCCTTGTGGAAGTAAATGAACACCACGAGGCTCCCGATCTTGGCGGGGAAACAGAGCCAGCGCGAGGAATCCAGCTTGACCGATTCCATCGGGTTCTTGGGCAGGGGATCGAACTTACCCTTCCGCTTGTTGCTCTTGGTGTAATAAATGAGGGGAGGGTAAATGAGCGAGAGCCGGATGAAGGGGATGTTTTTCAGCTTCTGGTACATCTCCGAGGGGAACTTCCAATTGATCTTCTCGGCAAGGAGACCAACCCCGACGCCGGCGGGGACCTGTCGGTAGACCTTGAACCAATCCCCCGTGATATGGGCGGAGATGTGCCGGTAGGTACCCAGGACCAGGGTTTTAAATTCCTCGTTGGCGCGGATGAAAATCGGGTGGTAATTCTTCAGGTCGATCCCGCCATCCTCCACGTCCCGGTCAAAAATGACATACCGCTCGCGGCGGCGCCAATAGCTGTAGAGTTCCTCGATGAAGTCCTTCAAAAGGACTAGGTCGATGTTCGAGTGGCTGGTTTCGCGGATATCCTTAGCGGAGAGTTCCTTGAGAAAGTCCGAGATCTTGCGGGTGTCATAATTCCCCCCCGTCTTGAAGGCGGCCAGGCAATTGAGGAGGGGGGAGTCCTGGGCCGTCATCTTTTTGAGGAAATGCTGGAGGACCATCTGGAAACCGTCGCTGGAAAGGAGCTCCTCCGAGGTACGGCAGAGTCCAGGGTGCCCATAAAGGATCACCCGACCGTCCATGAACTCGTTGATCTCGGTAACCGGGTTGGGATTACCGGGAATTTCAGTCTCGGATATTTCTTTTTCAGAAAGCATGATCTTTTCCTTCGTTTAATAACACGTTGAACTGAGCGAAATAGAGGGGTAAAGGGGTGGAGTTATTTCGATCAACAAATAATGGAGCGGGAGACCGGATTCGAACCGGCGACGTCCACCTTGGAAGGGTGGCATTCTACCACTGAATTACTCCCGCGTTACACCCTCTGCCGCGTCCCTGAACTTCAAGCCAACCAGCCGGTCAAGGGGATGACGGCAAAAGTATCCCAATTTTCGTTCTGAGAGTAAAGATGGTGGACAGGGCAGGATTCCAACCTGCGCTTCGCGCTCACAGGGAAAAAACCCCCTGTGTACCCCTTTCCACATCCGGGAAAACTACCGTTTTCCCGGTCCTTTCCCTAGGTTCGAATCCCCTGGAGCAATACCGAGGATCAGCCATAGGTCTTGTTTAACAAAAAGTATGGTGGACAGGGCAGGATTCGAACCTGCGAAGGCCGTCGGCCGGCAGATTTACAGTCTGCTCCCATTGACCACTCGGGCACCTGTCCACGTTTTTTACGGGATTTTCGACGAAAAATGGAGCTGGCGACCGGGATTGAACCGGTGACCTGCCGCTTACAAGGCGGCTGCTCTACCAGCTGAGCTACGCCAGCCCTTGCATGCCGTCCACTCTTCAAGGAGGGGGGATTATAAATTTGGCCCTGGGGGGCGTCAAGCAACAACGCCCAATTTTACCACTTAAACCCGCCACCTTTGTTGTTTCCAGGCGGGTCGTGGGGTTCGTTGGATTCCAGGGGTTGAATCACCTCCGAAGGAGCGCCCTCATCCGTCGCTTCAAGAGCCGGATCAGGGCCCGAACGAAAAAAGTCCCTTTCGGGGGGAGAATCGGCCATGGCGTAGTAGGTGGGAACTACCGTTTCGGGGGTGATGGGATAAGTCGGAGTTCGTGGGACCGTTGGGGGACTGTTGGGCGCCGCTCCCTTCCAATTCCTCTGTCGGGTCACTTCAAACAAAAGCAGGGCGGCCGCCACGGAAGCGTTCAAGGAAGACATCTTCCCCGCCATCGGGATTTTCACCAACTCGTCGCAATTTTCCTTTACCAATCGGCGCAGGCCCTTGCCTTCATTGCCAATGACCAGGGCGACTGGCTGCCGATAATCGTACTCGTAGAAATTTTTGGTGGCCTCGATGTCCGTTCCCACCACCCACACGTTCGCTTCCTTTAATTTCTTGATCGTATCGTTGATATTGGTGACCTTGACGGTTTGGACGTGTTCCGCCGCGCCCGCGGAGGCCTTGATGACGGTGGCCGTCACCTCCGCGGCGCGGTTCTTGGGGATGACGACGCCATGGATGCCCGCCGCGTCGGCCGAGCGGAGGATGGCGCCCAGGTTTTGGGGGTCTTCGATTTCATCGAGAAGGAGAATGAAGGCCGGTTCGTTCTTGTCCCGGGCGATGTCCAGGAGGTCCTGCAGGTCGGCGTACTTATAGTCCTCCGCCACCGCGATGGCGCCCTGGTGCTTGTCGTTCCCGGCCATGGTGTCCATCCGGTGGCGGGTCTCCAGGGTGATGGCGATCCCCTTGGCTTGGGCGTGGGCTTCGATCTGGTTCAGGACCCCGTCTCGGGAGCCTTGCAGGAGGTAGATGCGGGTGATGGCCCGGTTTCCGGACCGAAGGGCTTCCAAGACAGGTTTACGGCCGTAGATCTTTTCGCTCATGAAAAATCAGTCCGCCGTCGGCGGTCGACGGTTGGCAGTAAAGTTTTAAGGAGAATTTGATGCATGTTCTTCCTTAGCTGTAAATTGTCGGCTGTGGACCGTGAGCTGCTGTTCATTTTTTCGGCAAAATCCGGAATGTCCCGCCCTTGACGTCCTCAATGACATAACCCTTGGCCAAGACCTGGGCCCGCACCTCATCCGCTTCCTTGAATTTCTTTTCTTGTTTTAAATCCAACCTCTTTTGGGCCAATTCCACCACTTCCAGGGGGACCACTACCTTTTCCGTGGAAACGATCCCCAGTAACCCACCCAATTGGTTCAGTTTCTCGGCCGCTTCCCCCAAGAGGCTCTTGGCCCCCACGGTCATGCGGGCCGACTGGCTCAAGACCCGCCGGGTCTCCCGGGCCAAGTCGAACAGGGCCGCCAGGGCTTTGGGGGTATTAAAGTCATCGTCCATGGCTTCCTTGAATTTGGTTTCCACCTCATCAATGGCCAGGCGCAACTCCAAAAGGTCCATAGTCTGGGCGGTGGAATCCGGCGCGCCCAAGGCGTCTTCAATTCTTTGGAAAGTTTGGTTGAATTCGTCCCATCCCCGGGCCGCCGCTTCCAGGATGGGCCGGTCGTAATTCAAGCCGCTCCGGTAATGGGCGCTGAGGAAAAAGTACCGCAAGACTTCCGGCCGGAAATCCCTCAGGGCGTCCTTGGCTTTCCAGATATTGCCCAGGGACTTGCTCATCTTTTGCCCGGCGATTTCGATAAAGCCATTGTGGAGCCAGTACTTCACGTAGGGCTTCTCGGTGAAGGCCTCGCATTGGGCGATCTCGTTTTCGTGATGGGGGAAAATCAGGTCAATCCCTCCGCCATGGACATCAATCGAATCCCCCAAGAGCTTCCGAACCATGGAGGAGCATTCGATGTGCCATCCGGGGCGCCCCTTCCCCCAGGGCGAGTCCCACTGGGGTTCCCCGGGCTTGGAGGCTTTCCAAAGGACGAAATCCGTCGGATTCCGTTTGGTCTCGTTTTTCTCGACCCGGGCCCCCTCCTGAAGTTCTTCCAAATTTTTCCCTGAAAGCTTTCCATAAGTCTTAAAAGTCGTGGAATCGAAATTGACGTCTTTCCCCAAGTCCGTCGAGGGGACCACATAAGCCTTCCCCTTTTCGATCAACCCCGTCACCAAGGCGATCATCTCCGGAATATATTCTGTGGCCTTGGGATGGATATCGGCTTTTTGAACTCCCAACTTGTCCATGACCTCGAAATAAGCCTTGGTATAGGTTTCCGCCACTTCCTTGGCGTCCCTTTTCTCCTCAATGGAAATCTTGATGATCTTGTCGTCAATGTCGGTGATGTTCACCACATAGGTGACTTGATAACCGGCGTAAACCAGGTATTTGCGGATGACGTCGAAGTTGACCTGGGAGCGGGCGTTGCCAATGTGGATGTCGCCGTAGACCGTGGGCCCGCAAACGTACATCTTTACTTGGGGGGGATTGAGGGGCTCGAAGGGTTCCTTCTGGCCGGTAAGGGTATTAGTCACTCTCAGCAAGGAAAAACCTCGAAAAAGATTTCACCACAGGGGCACGGAGACACGGTGAAAAGATACAGATTGGCTAAATCTTAATCAAATGATTTAACCGCGCCTCTGTGTCTCTGTGGTTAAACCGAAGTTTACTTCTTCTTTTTGGCGCGGGGAGCGTAAGAACCGGCGTGGCGGGCGATATCCCTTTCGAGATGTTCCAGGCGCCTGAGGATGGGGTCCGGAAGAAGGTTATGGTCGAGTTCATGGCCTTCGAGCTTTTGGCCCCGCAAGCTCACCACCCGGCCGGGAACGCCAACCACCGTAGAGTGCGGGGGCACGTCACGCACCACGACCGCGTTGGCCCCGACCTTGGAGTACTCGCCGATTTCGATGTTCCCCAGCACCTTGGCCCCGGCGGCCACGACCACGTGGTCCCGAAGGGTGGGGTGCCGCTTTCCCTTTTCCTTGCCCGTCCCCCCCAGGGTAACGCCCTGGAAGAGGGTGACGTAATCGCCAATCTCGGTGGTTTCCCCAATGACGGTCCCCATGCCATGGTCAATGAAGAAGCACCTGCCGATGGTCGCTCCCGGATGGATCTCAATGCCCGTCAAGAAACGGGAAATCTGGGAAATCAACCGAGGAATTACGGGAAGCCAGATCAGCCAAAGGAAATGGGCGAGGCGGTGAAGAACCAACGCGTAAATGCTGGGATAAAGTGGAAGTTCCCACCATTTGGCGGCCGGGTCCCGGTCGAGGATGGATTTGAAGTAGTTATACACCGGCATTCTCCGAGGCGATGTGCTGGTAAACTAGGTAAGCGGTTATCCCACCCGTGAGCATCGAGACCAGGAACTCCCCAACGACCAAGACTGGGTGGTAAAACTGGTCGTTCTCCACCGTGACGTACATGGCGAAAACCGTCACAAGAAAAAGG
>DATKOC010000178.1:0-11263 GCA_035524855.1 bacterium | reverse complement strand
CGGTTATCCCGCCGGATCACGGAAAGACCGGTCCCATTGTAGGTGGCGGAGGTGACGGTAGCCCCGGCGGCCGTGCTGTTGATGCCCACCTGAAGCACTAAAAGACGGTTTCCAGTTGTTCCAACCGTGAAAGGGAAGGTGATGGTGTTGCCTGAGAAGGTTACACCCTTGGCGTTATCGAATGAAATTCCACATTGGGCCTGGGCTGGGCAGGGAATGAATTGGGGCGCGAAAACCCCCAAAACAAACAGAAAAAGTAAGTTGTGACGCTTCATGAATGACAGCCAATCAAGGGGTAAAAGGGCGTTTATTTAATCCGGGGATTATACCGTTAAAACAATGGCATCGGCAAAAAAGCCCATATTTTCAACGTAAAAACTAATCAAAATAATATGCGCAAATGGGACGAGATTTCATGATTTAGCTCAACATCTCAGGCGGATTTAGAGGTGATTTCCCTGAATTTGGCGGTGAATTCCTTCATGTCTTCCCAAACGTCCTTCTTGTAGCCGTCAAAACGTAATAAGGCGGCGGGGTGGTACGTTACCCGCAAGGGAACGCCGTTGAAGTCGTGCCATTTATTGCGGAGTTTTCCAACGGAATCCTTGGTCCTCAAAAGAGCCTGGGCGGCGCTTGCCCCCAAGGCCATGATCAATTTGGGCTTGATGATCTGGATCTGTTCCTCCAGGTAAGGCCGGCATTGGTCCACCTCTTCCGGCAAAGGAGTTCGGTTTCCAGGAGGACGGCATTTGAGGACGTTGCAGATAAACACCTCCTCTCGTTTCCAGGTGTTGGTGGACTGGATAATCTTGGTCAGAAGCTGGCCGGCCCTGCCGACAAACGGAAGCCCCTGGGCGTCCTCATCGGCACCTGGGGCCTCACCAACGAACATCACCTCCGCCAGCGGATTTCCCATCCCAAACACGAAGTTTTTCCGGGTTTGACCCAATGGGCATTTCTGGCACCGGCAAATGTCCTGGTCAAAAGCTATTAGTTCCATGGCTTGCACGGATTCCGGAGTGGCGCTCAACCATTGGGGACGATGCGTGGGTTCCGGAGACAAAACCCTGGACGTCGTTTGACCCAGGGGCGCGGCCACACTCTCACCCTCAACCATCGGTGATGGCGGCCGCGACGGCAAGGTTGGAGTTTCCGGAATTGGATTTTCACCTGAAACGACCGGCTCCTGGCCTTCCATCGAGACATAGCGGACGCCCAGCCGCCGCAAAAGCTCGATGCGGTCTTTAAGGGGATTGGATTGGCTCATTTGTCACCTGTTGAAATTATGGGTTTCACCGAAACTTTGCCCCAAACCGATTAAAGATCATTAAAGAAATTTTCCCGTGATCGCGATTTGATGGGTCAATCCCCCGGAAACAATCCTGTCGGGCAAGAGGGTATAGTCGAACTCAACGAGGCTGTCCCCCAGGAAGGCCATCAAACCGATTCCCGCGGTGGGATTGAGGGTCAATGTGCCGCCCGGCGCGCCGGAGGTCAAGTTGCCCAGCCAACAACCGCCCCTTAGGACAATCACCTTGGCCGGAGCCCACTCCAGGCCCAACCGGGGCCGGAAACCCAGGTCGTTGCTCCACTCCAGGTCGAAATGCATCTTCGCGTTCAACTTCGCGTCATGGTGCGCCACCCCTGCCTTGAGCGTGACAGGAAAAAGCGAGTTGTCGTTGTTTGAGTAACTGATGAGGGAATAGGGGTCCTGCGCCATGAAACCGAACGTGGTGTCGTTCGTGAACCGGTATTGTATCCCCAGGTCTTCCCCGAAACCGAGTCCCGAAAAGCTTCCTAGGTTTTCCAGGAATAGTTTAAAGCTTCCCCCGAAGGACCAGCGGGGGCTTAACCGCGCCGCCACCGAGGGAAAAAGGGTCATCTCGAGGTCGTCAAAAAGCTTGTCAGGCGCCAGCGAAGGCCCCTGGCGGGCCTCCAAGTCGCCCCCCGCGCTGTAGAGGATTCCCGACAGGCCCAAGGAATATTCGTCTTTAAACGTTCCGGCCAAGGAAAGGTAGTCCAACTCTTGTCCCATGGACAAAAAGGACCGCTGTGTCTCGATTTGGAACCCGCGAATACCGATAAGGCCCGCGGGATTCCAATAGCCGCACGACACATCACCGCGCATCCCCACCGCCGCCCCGCCCATGGCGTTGGCGGCTCCGCCGGCCCCCATTTCCAGGTAAACCGCCTGCCGTTGCCCTCCTTGTTGGTCCGCTTGAGCCGTTTGGCCTATCAAAAGCACGGCCACAACAATGGGCCAAATGGAATTTTGAATCATGAATTTTGAATTATGAATGGTTTCAAACATCCTGGGCATCCTCAATTGCCGTCACCAAATAAAAACCCTCTTTTCCTTTGGGCATTCAAAGGAAAAAAATTTCTAAATTCAAAATTAAAAATTTAAAATTCATCATTGCCTTTATTTCGCGCCCCGGATCACGGCGATTTTATTCCGGCCGACTTTCCCCGGGGTTTCAACCGTGTAGAAATAAACCCCGGTTTTGACCTTTTGGCCGGTGCCGTTGTGCCCATCCCAAGGAATGTAATAGGACTTGAACTGGGGATTCCCGGGGTTATTGTTAAGTTCCGAAGCCTGGAAACTTTTTCGATAGACCAGTTCCCCGGAAACATCATAGATGGACAATTTCACCGGCGCGGGCTGGGAAATGGCCAGGGTGATGTTCGTGGGGTTATCCACATCCACGTAAAAGGGATTGGGGCTGTTGAAGGTTTTGAGGTAATTCGTGACTTGGCCCGCCCCCAAGGGGTTCGCCGCGTTTGACAAGGCCTTATAAATGTTCAAGCGCCCGTAGCCGGTTTTGGCGTCCCACCCCTTACCGCCGTTTAAACTGTCCGTGTTGTCGACGATAGCCTGGGCGACCTGGATATTGGTGAGGGTGGGGTTCAAGGAAAGGACGAGGGCCGCCGCGCCCGCCACAAAGGGGGAAGCCGCCGAGGTGCCGGCCGCCGTGCCGAAATTAGGGTCCGGGGCCCGGCCAAAGATGCTGACAGGGGCTCCTATTCCCGGGCACTGCCACATGGCGCTGAAAATATCGTTTGAGGGGTCAAAACTACCGATATCCCCGACTCCACCGGGCGCCACCAGTTTCAATTCGGGGCCGTAGCAGGAAAAACCGGAAACTTGGTCATTCGGGTCCGTCGAACCCACGGAGAGGACGCCGGGATAAGCGGCTGGGAAATTCACCTCCGGCGACTCGCCGGCCACGAAATTTCCCGCGGCGGCCACCACGACACAACCCAGGTTGAGCGCGGTATCAATGGCGTCTTTCTCGGTCGGATCGTCCACGGGGCTCGCGAGGGAATAATTGATGACCTTGGCCCCCATGGTGACCGCGGCGAAATAGGTGCCCGCGGCCAGTTCCTCGGAGGTCCCGCTTCCCCGATCCGGCAAGAGGGGATCATTCAGGACCTTGACCGCCAATAGCGTGCAACCCGGAGCCACCCCCACCATTCCACTGCTGCTTCCCCCAGCGCAAACCTCGGGGGTTGGAGCCGCGCTCGAGGATGCCCCGATAATCCCCGCCACAAAGGTGCCGTGCCCAAAATCGTCGTCGGTGGCGGTAACCCCCGCCGAATCGGTGATGGGCCCCGACCCATTGGCCTGGTGAATGGCGTTGAAACCGACCAAGGGCACACCCACGAGATCCGGGTGGTTCCGGGAGATGCCGGTGTCTAAAACCGCGACCGTAACCGAGGAACTGCCGGGAGGGGTGCCAGGACAACCTCCAAAAAGGCCCCAACCCTCTGGGGCGTGTATCTTGAGGAAAGGCCAGTTATAGTTGTTCGGCGTGCTGTATGGCGGATTAAAATATAAATCTCCAGGATCACAAGGGGTCACGGCGGCGTGGTAAACGTAATTGGGCTGGGCATAAGCCACCTGGGAGAGCGGCTTAAACTTTGCCATCGCTTCCTCGATACTTATCCCCGCCGGCAATAGGATTTTATAAAGGTCGGGGTGAAAGGTGGGACGAACGTTTCCCAGGACCCTCAGGACCTCTTCCCTTTCCGATGGACTCGCGCCGGCTTTCAGCCTTACTAGGATTTGGCCGGGAACTTGGGTCCATTCCCATGGGCCACCCAAAACCTTGGCGCGGCCCTCCGGCGACATCGTCCACAGGATCAGGAAGATCCCAAAAGCCATTCGCGATTTCCGGGGAAGTCTCAAGGGAATTCCACCATATCCAGTAATTTATCGGCCAACCGGTTTTTCAAGTCGCGTTTCAACAGGACGGGCTCCGCGGACCCGCGCCGAAAGACCAACAGCTCATTTAAATCGGACTCAATGCCCGATCCAGGCCCGCCAACCTTGTTGGCCACCAAGAGATCGCAGGGTTTCTTCCGCCATTTCTCGAGCGCGTTCCGTTTAAGGTTTTCCGTCTCCGCCGAGAAGCCGATCACGACTTGCCGCGGTTTTCGCCTCCTCAAGGCCTCGGAAAGGATATCGGGGTTCTTTTTCAAGTGGAGAACGAGGCTTCCATCTTCTTTTTTAATTTTGGAGGGGGCGTAGCGGCTCGGCCGGTAATCGGCGACGGCCGCCGCCATGACCAGGACATCCGACTGGGGGAAAACCCTCATCACTTGCCGGCGCATTTCCTCGGCCGTTTGGACGCCTATCCACTTGAGGACGGCCGGCGGGCTCAATCGGGTCGGCCCCGAAACAAGGGTGACATGGGCCCCCCGGTTCAGCGCCGCTTGGGCCAGGGCATAACCCATTTTGCCGCTGGAAAGGTTCGTGAGGACCCGGACCGGGTCCAAGGGTTCCTGGGTTGGCCCCGCCGTTACCAGGACTTTTTTACCCTTCCATTCCCCGAAATGCCGGAAATGGCCTTCCACCTGGAAGGCGATTTCCGAGGGTTCCGCGAACCGCCCGTCCCCCACCTCCCCGCAGGCCAGGTGGCCGCTGTCGGGGCCCAAGAAAACAACGCCTTGTTTCCGGAGTAATTCCCGGTTCCGGCGGACAGCCGCGTTGTTCCACATTTTGGTGTTCATCGCGGGCGCGGCCCAAATGGGACAGGTAGCGTAGAGGCAGAGCGTGGAGAGGAGGTCATCGGCCAGCCCTCGGGCCAGTTTGGCGAGGAAATCCGCGGAAGCCGGGGCGACGAGGACGAGGTCGGCGGCCTTGGCGTATTCGATGTGGGGAACAACCGCCCGGGGGTGGGAACCGCTCGGGGTCCCCGGCGCGATGGGCTTGGAACCCTTGAACAGGCTGGTCCAAACGGGATGTCCCGAGGCCTGCCGCAATTCCCTTTCCGGCACCAGTCGGGAGCCCGCCGCCGTGAGGACCACGCGGACCTCGGCGAAGGCTTTTAAGTAACGGATCAGTTCGATGGATTTATAAGCGGCCACACTGCCGCTGACGCCCAACAAGATTCGTGGTTTAGGGGGGGGTGGAATCATCTTCGGAGATCGTCAGTCAACCGGTGGCGGTTGGCAGTCGGAAAATACCGGAAATTTCCCTGTCGACTGTCGACGGTCAGCCGTCAACTGCCTTTCAGTCTTTATCCTTCGACTTTTTCTTGGAAGGAACGGGGCCTATGGTATATCCGACTTTTCCAATCAGGTACTCGTTCAAGGCCTGGAGGATCACTTTTTCCGTGTCCACCGTGAGGTTATGCTTTTCCGCGCGGTCCAATAGTTGGCGGGCTCTCTTTGAGGCGGCCAGGACCGAAAGGTACTTGTTGTCGGTCGTTTCATGGGTCAGGGTTTTTTGCTCTTCGCTCATGGACTTCTCCTGGTGCGGGTTCTTGAAAGAGGGTGAATTATACTCAAAAAAGTCCGAATTCGTAACAGTAAATGCCCTTTTTCCAAGCTTCCAGGCCGACGGGTGCTGAAACCGTTTGTTTGCCGCCCATCAATTCAACCCCTTAAAAGCCTTTCTTTGCGGATGATTTTCAGGATGTCCGAAACCGCCTGGCCGAGCCGGTCATTGACCACCCGGTAATCATACCGGCGTCCCTCCCGCAGCTCCCAACGGGCGTCCGCCAGCCTGACTTTCATGTCGGCCGAGCTGTTGGTTTGCCGTCCCACGAGTCTCTGCCGGAGGACCCCGAAGCTGGGAGGCTGAAGAAAGAGGAGGAGGGCTTCCGGGTTTTTTCGTTTGAGCGCCGTGCCGCCCTGCACATCGATGACGAAAAGGACGTCCTTCCCCTTCCGCAATTGGGCTTCCACCCAACGGCGGGGGGTGCCATAACGGTGCTGGTGGACCTTCGCCCATTCCAAGAAAGCCCCTTGGGAGATCATCGACTGGAATTTGGCGGGGGTCACGAAAAAATAATCCCGGCCGTTCTTTTCGCCGGCGCGTGGTTCTCGGGTGGTGCAGGAAACCGACCGGACAATGTTCCGGTCGCGGGCCAGTAGTTTCTTGGAAACCGTGGTCTTTCCCCCGCCCGAGGGGGAGGATAGGACGATCATGAGCCCTCGACTTGATTTTCGGAGTTTCACTTCGGGGCGCCCTATTCGATATTTTGGATTTGTTCCCGGAGCTGTTCCAGCAGTTCCTTGAGCCGCACCACGCTCTGGGCCATCTTGGCGTCCGCCGACTTTGATCCGATGGTGTTGGCCTCGCGGTTCATTTCCTGGATCAGGAAATCGAGTTTTCGGCCAACGCTTCCCTTTTCCCCCAGGGTCTCCCTCAGGGCTTCCAGGTGGCTGTCCAGCCGGGTTAATTCCTCGGCGATATCGTGGCGCTGGATCGTGACGCTCTCCTCGGTGGAAAGGCGGGCCTGGTCCTGGAGCGGATCGGGAAGGAATTCGGAAATTTTTTCGCGAAACGCCTTGAGCTTCTCGGCCAGCACCACCTTGTGTCGGTGTCGGATGAATTGCACCACCCCCGAAAGTTCCTTGGACCTTTCCAACAAATCCTTGGCTAAACGGGAGCCTTCCGATTGCCGCATTTTCTCCAGGGCCTTGAGTCCCTCTTCCACGGCACCCAAGAGGGCTTTCCGCTGGTCCGCTTCCTGGCGTTCCTCCTCAACAACCGAGAGGACATCGGGCATTTTCAAAAGGGCCTCCAGGGGAAGGTCCCCTTTGAGCTTGAAATGATTGGCGGCTTTTTTCGCGGCCTTGAGGTATTCGGTGATCAAGGGCTCGTTGATCTGGACCGCCTTACCCCGGGCCGGGGAAATATCCTTGAGGAAAAAATCCACCTTGCCCCGGGTGACCGAGGCCAGGATTTTCTCCCGTACTTCCGGCTCCAGGGACTGGTAGGAGCCGGGAAGCTTGACGGAAAGGTCGTGGTACTTGTGGTTGACCGTCTTGATCTCGGCCACGACATGGACCGTCTTGCTGCGCCCCTCACCGCGGCCAAAACCCGTCATGCTGCGCATAAAAGCTCCTTGCTGGTATGAAAGGCGGGATTTTACCACGAAGGATGGAACGGGCGTGGAAAAAGGCGGGAGCGCCCGGGTTTGAGCCTTGGTTATTTCATGGCTCCAAGAAGCGTTTGCGCCGTCGATTTCCAATCCATGGAGGCGGCGATACGGCCGAGGCTCGCGATCGTTTCGGGTGACACCTGGGATTTCATCCACTCGGCGACTTGCGCGGCCTTTTCCCGGGTTTCCTGCTCGGCCGACCTGTTTTCGAGGATGTGTAGGGCCGAAACCCAGGTGGTTTCCATCCCTTCCGGGTTCGCGAGGCACAAGTCGGCCATGATCTTTAATCCAACAGGGGCGGCGGAAACTTCCACGGCCATGTCGAGGGCTAAGCGGAAATGTTCCATACACACCGCCTTGTCTCCCCGGTGAAGGGCCAACTCCCCCATATGGCAATAAGCGATGGCCATTTCCCTCTTGTTGCCGGAGTTTTTGAAGATGGACAGGCTTTCCTGGTAGCGGGACTCGGCCTGGCCTTCCAACCCGCGGAGCAGGGAAACGGTTCCTAACCCGTCCAAGGCGTAGGCCGTTCCCCAGGGATTCCCGATCTCCTTGAAGGTTGAATAGGCCTCCCCCAAGTGCTGTTCGGCCTCGTCCAAGCGGCCCAACAAACTTTCCAAGGATCCCAGATTGGCGAGGGACCAGGCGGTCCCCCACCGGTGGGACGTTTTTTGATAAAGCTCCATTCCTTCCCGGTAGCATTCCAGCGCCTGGAGGAAATCGCCTTTGGACCTCAAGGCCTGCCCCAGGCTGTTCTTGGCCCAGCCCATGCCTTCGGGGTCACCCATTTTCCGGAAATTGTTATGGCTCTCGGTGTAAAAACGGATCGCCTCGCCATATTCCCCCAGGGCCCAGTTCACGTTGCCCAGTTTTCCCAAGGTCCAGGCCTCGGCGTTGCGGTGGCCGATTTCTCCATAAATTTTGAGGCATTTGCCGCAGAGCTCACGGGCCTCTTCATAGCGGCTTTGGTCGAAAGCCAGGTTGACCATTTCCGTCAAGACCACCGCGATGGAATGGGGTTCGCCGATTTGGGTTGAAACCGCGAGGCTTTCCTCTAATTGGGTCCGGGCTTCCCCGTAATGGCCCAGACGCCAATTGATGTATCCCAGGTTCTTGAGGGAAAGGGCGGTCCCCGGGCGGTCCCCCTCGTGCCGGCATATCCCGAGGGCTTCCTCGAGGAGTTTTTTGGTTTCTTTGAAATCCCCGCTGCCGAGGGAGAGGACAAAGCAAAGGTGGTTGATGGAAAAAACAACCTGGGCGGTGGTGCCATACTGCCGCAGCAACTCCAGGCTTTTCCGGAGTGATTCGGTGGCTTTGTCGTATTTTCCCAGCCGGTAGAAAAACCGGCCTTGGCGCGAAAGGAGCTCCCCGTAAAGGGCGAGGAGGGAATGTTTCTCCCGTCCCTGGGCCTGGTCGGCCCTCTCCCCTGTTTTCTCGGCCGCCTCCCCAAAAGCCCTCATGCCCTCCTGGTTGAGCCCCCAGAATTCGAGGTAGGAATAGAACCCCTCCAGGAACATTTCCATCTCCCGGGCCAAGCCCATCCGCAAGGAAGAGTCCCAAGCCATGCGCACATTTTCAATGTCGGCGCCGATCTCCGCCAAGGCTTCCCTCTGCCGGGGGCCCGACAGGAGGGAGGACCATTCCATGACGAATTGGCCGTAAAAAGCGCAATGTTTCTTGCGGGCCTCCTCCCACTCGGCCAAGGCTTCGCTCAATTTCTCCTCGGCGAATTGTTTGAGGAGGGCGTGCATTTCATAGCGTCCTTTCCCCGCTCGGCGCAGGAAGGACTTGTCCGCCAGGAGCATCAAGGTGGGGGCCAGGGTCCCGGCCGCGATGGAGGCGGCTTCTTCCGTGAAGCCCCCCCGGAAGACCGACAACTTCTTTAAGGCGGCCTTTTTATCCGCGGCCAGCATGGCCCAGGAATGCTCGAAAACAGCCCTCATGCTCCGGTGCCGTTCCTGCAGGTGGCCGTGGGAACCGGAAAGAAAATCCCTGTTCTTCAAGACTTGATCGACGATCTCACTGGGCCGGAGGGTTTGGGTCCAAGCCGCCGCCAGTTCGATCCCCAGTGGCATCCCTTCCAGGAGGCGGCATAGACGGGCCAAGGCGTCCTTTTGGTCCTCTTCCAACTTGAACCCCGGGCTCACCCGGCCCGCTTCCTGCAGGAAAAGGCGCGCCGAGCCGTAATTCTGGATTTCCGTCTCATCGTCCGCGGCCGGGTAATCCAATCCATTGACGTCGTATTTTTTCTCGCCCCGGACTCCCAGGCTTTCCCGCGAGGTGACGAGGATCTTGATCTTCTCGGCGTCCGCCAGGAGCTCCGCCAGCCAATCCGCCTCATCCATGAGGTGCTCAAAATTGTCCATGACAAGGAGGATCTCCTTGTCGGAAAGGTAATTCTGGATTTGTTTCTTGTGGTCTTCCTGTCCGAAGAAAAAGAACCCGAGGGCGTCGGCCAGGGTCGAGACGAGATTCTCGGAGGACTGCACGGGGGCAAGATGGAGGTAGTAAACCCCATCCTTGAAATTCCCCGATTGCAGGCCGGCGAATTGAAGCCCCAAGCGGGTTTTCCCCACGCCCCCGGGGCCCACCAACGTTAATAGCCGGCAGGAAGGATTTCCCAACAAGGCGGCCAGGTCTCCCAGTTCTTTTTCCCTCCCAAGAAAAGGGGTGGCTTGGGAGGGGAGGTTTCCGGTTTTGGACCGGGGCCCCTGGGTGGGCGTTTTTTGGATGGCGTCAATCCCCGCCGAGGTCATGGCATTTCCTGTCTAAATCCGTTTCCCGCAGCACTACTTTAAAAGAATAACTTTTCGGGTCATCTGGCCTGAAGCCTGCTGGCAGATCACGAAGTAAACCGCGTTGCCCGTGAAAGCGCCGCTGCCGTTTCGTCCGTCCCAAAAGACACGGTAGTTCCCGGGGTTTTCGAATTGATCCAAAAGCCTCTTCACTTCCTCCCCGGCGATGTTGAAGACCATGACCTTCACTTGGCCCGCTTGGTCCACCCGCACGTCCATCCCGAGGGGCTGTTGGTAGGGGTTGAAGGCGTTGCTGTCCAGGTAGAGGGCCACATCGGGCGTGGGTGTGGCGGTCATGGAGCCCGTCGGGGTGAAGGTGAAGGTCACGGTCGGGGTGAAGGTGATGGTCGGGGTGTAGGTGGGGGTGAAGGTGGAAGTGGGTGTGGAAGTGTTGGTTGGGGTGGCGGTATGGGTGGGGGTGAGGGTAGGGGTCCGAGTCGCTGTATTGGAAGGAGTGGCCGTAGGAGTGAAGGTGGAAGTGACCGTGGCGGTGTTCGAGAAGGTTGGGGTGGAGGTCACGGTTGCCGTGTTGGTCGGAGTCCCCGTGGAAGTGAAAGTGGCCGTGACGGTGGGGGTGTTACTGGGACTGTTCGTGGCGGTCGAGGTGAAGCTGTTCGTGGCGGTGCCGGTGAAAGTGGGGGTGGAGCTGTTCGTAGGAGTGAGTGTGGAGGTGTTGGTTGAAGTCAACGTGGCGGAGTTAGTGGGTGTCCCGGTCGGGGTGGGGGTTGCTGTATTTGTGGGAGAGTTCGTGGACGTGTTGGTGAAGGTCAAGGTGGCGGTCGGGGTAAAAGTCCTGGTAGGGCTATTGGTGAAGGTATTGGTGCTCGTGGAGGTGGAAGTGGCCGTGGCGGTATTCGTGGGGCTGTTCGTCACCGTCGACGTAGCCGTGTTGGTTCTCGTCAATGTCGACGTGTTGGTCAAGGTACTGGTGGCCGTCGGTGTAGCCGTGTTTGTCGGCGTTAACGTCGGCGTATTCGTGAAGGTGTTGGTCCCCGTGTTCACAGGGGTATTAGTGGCGGTAAAGCTGTTGGTCGGAGTATTAGTCGTTGTGTTGGTGGCGGTATTTGTGGAGGT
>DATKOC010000177.1:0-28633 GCA_035524855.1 bacterium | reverse complement strand
GCGATGTGCTGGTAAACTAGGTAAGCGGTTATCCCACCCGTGAGCATCGAGACCAGGAACTCCCCAACGACCAAGACTGGGTGGTAAAACTGGTCGTTCTCCACCGTGACGTACATGGCGAAAACCGTCACAAGAAAAAGGGTCAGACAGATGAAAAAGTTTCTCACGAATCGACCTTTTCCGTCACCCAAATGTCCAGGCGTTTGACAATCTCATCTTTCCCCAGCAGTGGCGCCACCTTCACCAATTCCGGCCCATCTTCCCGGCCCGTCATGGCCAGCCTTAAGGGGTGATAAAGGGCTTTCCCCTTCAAGTTCATTTGTTTCCCCACTTCCTTGACGATCTTCAGGAAATTCTCCCCGTTGAAATCCCCAGGGAATCCGCCGAAGGCCTTTTGATAAGCTTCCAGGAGCGGCTTTTGGGCCCGCATTTCCTCGGTCTGGGCGGTCTCAAAATGCAGTTCGTCCGAGAAGAAATAGAAGGTCTCCTTCACAATGTCGGAAAAACATCCCAGGTTGGTCCGGACCACATCCACGATCTGCTTGAGCTTCTCGAAATGGGTACGGGCCTGGTTGCGGTTGAAAAGCTGAGCCTGCTCCAAATAGGGGAGGATGGCCCTCGTTAAATCCTCCAATGGAATGCGGGCGATGTATTGGCTTCCCATCCAGTGGAGCTTAACCGGGTCGAAGATGGCCCCACTCTTGCCCACGTGGGTCAGGTCGAACTCGGCGGCCATCTCGTCCAAGGAAAGGATTTCCCCGCTCTTGGGCGCCCAGCCCAGCAGGGCCAGGTAATTCAGGAAGGCCTCCGGCAGGTAGCCCTTGGCCTTGTAGCTTTCCACGCTCGTTTCCCCGTGGCGCTTGGAGAGTTTCTGGCCATCCGGCCCCTTGATGATGGAAAGGTGGGCCCATTTGGGCGGCTCGTAATCCAGGGCTTTATAAAGGAGAATCTGCTTGGGAGTGTTCGATAGATGATCCTCGCCGCGGACTACATGGGTTACCTTCATCAGGGCGTCGTCCACCACCACCGTGAAATTGTAGGTAGGGCTGTTGTCGGAACGGGTCAATACAAAATCGCCGATTTGGTCGTCGGGAAACACCACTTCCCCGCGGACCTCGTCCTGCACGACGACCTCACCCGACGGCACGATGAATCGCAGGACCGAGGTCTTCCCTTCCGCGTCCAACTTCTTTCGCTCTTCCGGCGTGAGCTTCTTGCACTTGCCCCCGTATTTGGGCATGTGGCCCCGGCCCAGTTGGCGCTTGCGCTCCAACTCCAGTTCTTCCTCGGTGCAATAGCAGGGATAAACCACGCCCTTGGCCTTGAGCTTGTCCAGGTGGTTCTCGTAGATCTTGGTCCGTTCGGATTGCTTGTAGGGCGCGTGGGGGCCGCCCGCCCTCGGGCCCTCATCCCACTTCAGGCCCAGCCAGGTCATGATGTCCATCAGCTCCTCGCAGTATTCGGGGGTCGAGCGGACCTTGTCCGTATCCTCCACACGCAGGATGAAAACACCCTTCATGTGGCGGGCGTAAAGCCAGTTGTAGAGGGCCGTGCGGACGTTGCCCAGGTGCAAATCCCCAGTAGGACTAGGAGCAAAGCGTACTCGAACGGTATCGAACATCTCTAGAATCCTTTAGTTTTCTTTTAAGTTAGGAGTTAGGAGTTTTAGCTCCCAGTCTTATCGCTTGTAACCTTTGTACTCTTCGTAATCGAAGACAAAATCTTATTTAACTCTTCAACATCTCTTAAACATTCAGAATAATCGAAATCCACAATCTTAGAATCCTTCAAAAGTTTGAGCTAATAGCGCGTTTCACGTGTTTCTTTGAACGCAATGGTCATTTTCGAATGAAATTCCCTTCGGGTTTGAGCTGCCAAAGCTTCCTCGACATTGGCACATATGCTCGTTCCGCTTCGGAGAACTTGTTTCGACAGGACGAATTCATTCACTTTTCGATGTGCTTGATAGAGCCTTACTATCTTCAATGCAAAATCATAACTTTTTTGTTGAATGATACTCTTCGAAGCCATTTTTTGCCTTTTTGTCCGTCAAACTCCTAACTTCTAACTCCTCACTCCTAACTTCTTTGAAGCAGTACGATCGCCTGTACCGAAAGGCCTTCTTCCCGGCCCTCAAAGCCCATTCCCTCGGTCGATTTGGCTTTCACATTCACTTGATCCACCCCCACACCCAGGGTTTCCGCGATTTTCCCGGCCATCCCATTCAATTTGCCGGACAACTTGGGCTTCTGGCAGACGATCGTGGCGTCCACATTCCCTATTTTCCAACCCTTTTCCTTGGCCCGCCGGGCGCATTCGGCCAGCATGGACAGGCTGTCCGCCCCCTTCCACTTGGGATCGGTATCCGGGAAATACTTTCCCATGTCCCCCAAGGCTGCGGCACCCAGGATGGCGTCACTGACCGCGTGGCACAGGGCGTCCGCGTCCGAGTGGCCCAGGAGACCCTTGTCGTGGGGAATCGTGACCCCACCCAGGATCAGCGGCCTCCCGGCCTCAAAGCGGTGGGCGTCATAACCAATGCCAATTCTAAAATCCATTGAAACTCCAAAATTATAATTGCTGTCATTGCGAGGAGTGCGAGCGAATAGCGAGCGATAACGACAAAGCAACCCCAGTTTAAATAAGACTCTTATCCCAAAAACGATAAACCAAACAACCCATGAACTGAGGTTGCTTCGTCACAAAGAACGTTCCTCGCAATGACCGCGTTTTTTAGCGGCTGGACGCCGCTTTTTGATTGTCAATCCAGGCGGAACTCGCGGCTTTTTTCCCACCAAACCAAATCCTTCACGTGCCGCAGGTCGTCGGGGGTCGTCACCTTGAAATTCAACAGGTCCCCCTGCACCACCTTCACTTTCATGCCGGCCGCTTCCACCACCGCGGCGTCGTCGGTCAGGCGGGAAGCCTTCCGGCCAAGCTTCTTGAAGGCCTTCTTGAGGGTCGTCAGCTTGAAACCCTGGGGCGTCTGCACCGCCCCGATTTTGCTTCGATCCAGGGTCTTAACCACTCGACCGTTGGAAAGTATCTTAAGGGTGTCCTTCACGGGAATGACCGGAATGGCCGCCCCAGAACGGGAAGCCATCTCGAGAACTCGCTCAATGACCGCGGGCCCCACTAGGGGACGGGCCGCGTCATGAATGAGCACGTGTCGAACGCCGGGGGGCACTACTTCCAGGCCGTTCCGGACGGAGTCTTCCCGCTCTTCCCCACCCTTGGTCACAATGCCGGGAAGTTTCCAGCGGTAAATGGCCTGAAGGGCCTGCTCCATGTAATCCTGGGTGGTCACGATAATGACGTAGGCCAAGCCGGGCACCTTCCCGAAGGATTCCAGGCACATGTCCAGCATCGTCCGGCGGTGGTCAATATAGAGGAAGGGCTTGGGAATATGGCTTTTGAGGCGCTTGGATTGCCCCGCCGCCACGATGACGGCCGCCCAGGGTTGGATTTTCTTGCGCTTGGTCGTTTTCATAAGAGGCGTCAGTCTAACAAAAGCGGGGGGTTCTTTCCAGGGAGCGGGACTTACTGGGGGTGTTTTCGACTAATTTCGGACCGGATAACCGGCAAGTTCCCTGAGCGCGTCGGCGGCGATCCACCGGGCGGAGGGAGAATCCATCGCTTGAATGCGTTTGGCTTCTTGAATGGCTTTTCGGTTAAGAAAGCGGTTCCGTTTTCCGATTTGCCGAAGGGCCCAGTTGACCGCCTTTTTCACGAAGTTTCGTTCATCACGGGCTGCGCGCCGGATAACCGGGAGAAAAGAAAGGAAGACCTTGTCAGGCGCCTTTTTGTCGTGGGCCTTGATCCAGGCGATCAGGGAAAAGGCCGCCCGTTTCTCATATTCCCTTTTCCGCCGGCTCCACTGGAATACTTTCCGGTAAGCCGCCGGTACCCGGTCGAACAAGTGGCCGCAAACACCGTCGCAGATGTCCCAGGAGTCGAAATCCTTGACCCACTTCTCCATTTGCGCCGGAGTCACCTTGTCCGGCTCGTCCATCAAAGCGGCCAATAACCGGGCTTCATGAAATCCCGAATCCCACAATTTGAGCGCCAGCTCATGGTTCTTCCCCAGGGTCCTCGCCATCTTGTCCAAAGTTGGCTTGGGGATTCCCAGGATGTTTTTTCCCCGAATTCCGAACCGGGCCATCCCCTCAATGTTGCGCCTGTTTTTGAGGGATTTTAACTTTCGAATTATCCCTGGAAATGTCATCGAATTTTCCACTAATAAAGGGCGCCTGCCCGCCGATCGGCCAAGAGCCGGTAATCCCCTGCCTCGATGGCCCTAGCCATCCGGTCTTGGTAGCGGGAATAAACGGAAGTGCCCTCGCGGGCGTTTCGGAGGGCATAACCCACTTGGAAAAACAAGGCCAGCGCCAGAAAGGCTATCCCCGTCTTCCGCCAAAGGGCTTTTCCCGCCAAACTTTCCCAGCAGTAAAAAGAATAGATCATCACGAGCGGAAGAATTTCGTAGTAGCGGTAGGAGGTCGGCAGTTTGGCGGAAAACCAGAAGAAAACATAAAGCGCCAGGAAAAAGGCGAGGGTTAGGTTTCGAACCGCCTTCCAGTCGGAATGGCCCGCTTTCGGGAAAAAACCGAGGAGGAACAATCCCGCCGCTTGGGCGATCCCGGCTCCCCATAAAATAAATCCCGGCCCCTCCAGCCAGGGGGTGGCCAGCAAATACCGGGCACGCTCATTCGTATGGGCCCCGATGAACCTGGGCAGCTCAAAACATGCCAAGGAAAGATAACGGCCAAGGAGATCCAAAATCCCAAGGACATTGGAAAAATTGAAAATAGTGGAATAACCCTGGACGTTTCGAAAAGTAGTGAAGCCGTATTGAATATAAGTTGGAATCAAGAGAATCAGGAGTGGAAGAGCTCCCAGGAAAACCATACCCCATGCCGGGAAACCCGTCCCTTTCTTGCTTTGGATCCATAAGGCGTAAAGCAGGAAAGGGGCGAACAGAACCCAGGACATGTGCAGTTGGGCCATCCAAAGAAACCCGAACCCCAACCAGAAATTAGCTTGGGAGGTGGATAAGACCCCCAGCCTTAGCGTGGGGACCGCTTCCATGAATCCCACGATGAAGAGGATGGCCCCCACCAGGGCGTAGGACTGGTTCATGACCTGGGTGGAAAAATGCGTGGTCCAAGGGGCGATCCAAAGCCAACCAAAGATGAACCAGGCGGGAAGCCCAGGGGTCCTTTTACGGCAATACCAACCCAGGAAGGTCAGCGCCAGGAAGGAAAGCAGGTTCACGAAAAGGTAGGGCGACTCCGGCGCCGGCCAAATCCAAAGGGGCACAGCGACCAAAAGACCCTCCAAGGCCCCGGCCATCTGGCCTTTCATTTCACCGTTGTCCAAGGGCATATCCGTCCCGAAGGTAGGCCAAGTATGGGTCGTGAAGGACTTGAGGCCGACCAAGTAAGTCTGGATCTCATCCTCGTCCACGATCACCGCCGGGCAATGGAGCCCAAAGTAAAATCGGAAACCGAAGGCGAGCAGGAGCACGGCTAGGAGGGTGAATTTCCTGGACCCGGTGGAAGCGCCTTCTTGCGATGGGGGCATGCGAGGAATCCTTGAACTGGTTTGGCGACCTTTCCCGAACACTCCGGGGAAGAATCAGCGGGTCACCAGTATACCAATGGCCTCGGCCAAGGTCTTAACCCCCAATACTTCCAAGGAAGAATCCGGCAGGAGTGAAATGGCCTTCAGGTTTCCGTGGGGAACGATGGCTTGTTTGAAACCCAGGCGGGCGGCTTCCGCCAGCCGTGGGCCGATCTGGGAAATGGCCCGGACCTCCCCCGACAGGCCCAGTTCGCCCAAAACGATGGCGTCCGTTTCCACGGGCACCTCCCGGAAGGAGGAAGCCACCGAGACCGCCACACTGAGGTCCACCGCGGGCTCGGCCACTTTGATCCCCCCGGCGATATTGAGGAAGACGTCCTGGGAGGAAAGGGCCATTCCCAGTCGCTTTTCGAGGATCGCCAGGATCAAGGCCAGGCGGTTCGGGTCAATACCGCTGGAACGCCGCTGGGGCATGCCGAAGTTGGTGGGGCTCACCAGGGCCTGGACCTCCAAAAGGAGCGGCCGGGTGCCCTCCAAGCTGGCCGTGATGACCGAGCCCGAGCTTCTCACGAAATGGTCGTCCAGGAATGCCCGCGAGGCGTCGGCCACTTCTCGCAAACCATCCTCCCGCATCTCGAAAATGCCGATTTCCTGGGTGCTGCCGAAGCGGTTCTTGACCGCCCGCAAGAGGCGGTAATGCCTCTGGAGGTCCCCCTCGAAATAAAGCACGGCGTCGACCATGTGCTCCAGCACCATGGGCCCCGCGATGCTTCCCTCCTTGGTCACGTGGCCAATGAGGAACAGGGGGAGTTTCTCCCGCTTGGCCAAGTAAGTGAGCCTGGCGGCTGATTCCCGCACCTGGGATACGCTGCCCGGCGCCGAGGCGATATCTGCGAGGAACAAGGTTTGGATGGAGTCGATGACGGTCAGGACAGGGCGCGTTTTCTCGATTTGGGCCAGGATGGCCATGACATCCGTTTCGGGAAAGATATAGAGATTGTTTGAGCGGATACCCAGCCGCTCCGCCCGGAGCTTGATCTGCTGGGCCGACTCCTCGCCGGTCACGTAAAGGCACTTCCCCTGGCCTTCCTTCTGGGGCCGCGCCAGCCGGTCCACGACCTGAAGGAGGAGGGTGGACTTGCCGATGCCAGGGTCCCCCCCGATCATCACGGTTTCCCCCGGCACGATGCCGCCCCCCAGCACCCGGTCGAACTCGTTGATCCGGGTCTTGAGCCTAAAACCCTCGTCCAGCTCGATCTCGTCCAGGGCCACCGCCGCCGTGGTTTCCGATGGGCTGGAGAGCTTGCGTCCCCTTTCCTCGGACTTGGTTTTTTCCACCAATTCCTCGACAAAACTGTTCCATTGGCCGCAGGCGGTGCATTTGCCCTGCCATTTGGGGCTTCGGGCGCCGCAGTTCTGGCAAACATATTGGGTTTTGGTCTTCGCCATAGCCGGAATTATACACTTGTATACCATCGTTGCAAGAAAAAAAGGCCGCGGAAAACCGCGGCCTTTTTCAGGGGGAGGCTTACTTCTTAAACTGCTCCATCATCTTCATGATGTCTTCCTTGGAGGGTTTTTTTCCCGAACCCCCACCCATGTTTCCGAAGTCGGGCATCTGTATCTTTTTATAACCGGCTGGAACCTCGAAGAGGCTTGAATCCAGGGACTTCTTTTCGACCTTGACCACCTCCATGGTGGCGCCTTTTCCGGATTCGTTGTCAAACTCGTACTTCATGGGGAACATTTTCTTGGAAACCACCATGTTCACGAGGGCCTTTTGGGAAGAATCCAAATTCTTGGACTGGGCGGCCATGCTGGAACCCCACCAATCGCCGATACCCTGGGCGAACCAGATCTTGCCGTGGCTGTTGTCCGACTCGTAGTCCCACTCCTGGCAGGAATAACCCAGGATAGTTTCGCTGTTCCCCGTCTTGTGCATCTTGAAATGATTGTCCTTCCCCTTGCCGTAATTCTCGGGGTGGAGCTTGTTTTCGGTGTACATCTTCTGCTTATCCATGACGGTGATGAGGATATGGTTTTTGAAATCAAAAATGGACCCTCCGCTGAACTTGCCGTCGGGCGAATCCATTTGGGTGCGCAATTTGTGTCCCTTGACGAAATAATTCATCAAATAGGTTTTGTCGCCGCCGGTGGTGGACATCTTCATATCCACCTCGCCCTCGAAAGTGCCCGCCGCTTTCAAGGCCGCCGGCTCCAGGGCCAAGAGGATAGCCAAACCCCACGTTAACTTTTTCATGCTCTCTCCTTTAACCGTTTTATCCGCGCCGGTAATCTATCGGAATTGAAATGGGGCCACAATAAAAAAAGCCCCGCCATCCGGGCGGGGCTTTAACCTTTCGTCTGATTTGAACCGGTTTTACTTGGATTTTTCCTTGGATTCGTCAGCCGACTTGTCGTCCATCATCCCGGAGCCCTTCATCATGTCCCTGCCGTGCCCGGGACATTCCCAGCCTTTCATCATCCCAGGACCGCCCATCATGGAATGGCGGTCTCCCCAGGGACAGTTGGCCGAGCTGTAGCATTCGGCGGGATTGGAATGGCACCTCAGGGCCGAGCCCGCCAAGCAAAGGGGCCCGATGAGGGAAACCACGATGATGATCCAACCGATGACCTGCCCGATTTTCTTGGTGTTGTTCTTTTCCTTATCCGCGAGGGTCAAGACCCAATAACCCACCGCCAAACTGATCAAGTAAGCCACGATCCGATGCGTCACCATTCCAGCCTCCTCAAGCCCTTTCGGGTCATTTAGTGAGTTTATATTAAGAACATCCCACCCAAAATGAAATGCCCAGGGTCATATCTTCAGCATCGTTACTTAGAGGCTTTTCGCCGCATTTTGATAATGTTTTTGAGGAGGTTCTAGCTACCGACCGTGGACTGTCGACTGCCAACTGCCTTTACAGGTTGTACATCTGCATTCCGCCCAATTGGAAGAAAAATTTGTAAGTCAGGGGATTGCCCGCGTAGGTATCCGCGTATTCCGCCGGCGTCTGGTCATTCGTCACCGAGGCGCCCGCCCGCAGTTCCCACCCGTCCCAGGACGCCACCTGGTGGCTGTAACCCAGGGTGATGGCGGTAAGCCAGCGTCCCGTGTCGGGGTTGGGCAAGGTCGGAAGGTTGAGCTCGTTCGGTGTCCGTTGCAGCACTTCCAGCCGCAGGAAGATCGCCGTCTTGGGGCTCAGGAGCGCCGCCTCCTCCAAAACCGAGGAAAGGTAATCGGCGTTGTCCAAATGGGTGATTCCACCGTAAACGAGGGAGTCATTGAAAGTGAGGTTCTTCGACAAGGGGGCCCTCAAATAGAGGGAGGCCGAATAGCGGTCGGAAAAGGCGACGCCCGGCTCGGGGTTGTTGACGTAAGCGTAGGACGCCATGGCCATGAAGTTCGAACTAAATTCCCCCACCAACCGGAAAGCGTAGGAATCGGGGGTGCCCAAAGGCAGGTCCACTTGGGAGGGCTGTGGTTCCAGGCCGTGGAAGGCGGAAGCCTCCAAGTGAAGCCCCCCGAGCTTGAGGGCCTCTCCCAAGACAGTGCTGGAAACATGGCCCGAGTCCTGGCCCACATGGTGTCCCAGGGGCGCGTCAGGGTTCATCACCCCCGTCGGCCGGTGCATGAAGGGAATAGGTCCATCGGTCGATTCCCCCCGGGGCGCCGTGAAAAGCTTCAGGTTACTTTTGTCCCCATTGTCCAAAGCGATTGTGTCGCTCAAGGTAAGTCCCATCAAGGGGGAACTATGGGGATGCTGTGCGTCGATGAAAGGAAGGCCATCCTCGCGGTTTTCACCAATTTGGAACAACTCGGGATATCCGGCCTTTGGCATCAACCAAAGATCGGCGGTCAGCATCACATCCAGGTTGAGATATTGGCTGTCACCCACCGACGTTCCCAGGTCCGCCATGAACATGTTGGGCGCCACGACTCCTTCCCGGCCCCGGTCCAAACCTTCCTCCGCGATCATGGCAAGGAACCCGTTGCCGTGGAGCATCAGCATGCTCATGGGCATGTGGGCCATGGGAAAAGGCATGGGCATCTGGGTATCCACGTCCCAAACTTCCATGTTGCCGCAGTCCTTGGCTGAGAGGAGGTAGAAGGGCTTGTGCTGGATGACCCCCATGTCACAATTACAAGTCACACCGTTGTCGTCCGAGGACTGGTCCTCGGCCAGAACAGGCGAACCCAAAAGGCAAACGAGGACAGGGACTAAAAGAAGCCGTTTTTTCAATTTATTTCTTCCAAAGCAAGCGCCAGGGATGAGCCTTGAGTTCCTCAATCAAACCCCGCAGGTCGTCGGCGGCCTTGTCATCCTTCAATAGCACCCCGGCCACGCCCTTGCCGTCGTTGATGTCCTTGGTCAGCTGGTTCATGACCTTCAAAGTATTGGTCATGTTCTTGACCGAGGACTCGATATCCTTTTTGTTGAGGGAACTCGTCAGGTCCTCCAGGCTCTTGGAGACCTTTTGGGCGCTGGCCACGATCTTGGTGACGTCCCCGCTGGACTTGGAAAGGTCGTCGATCATCCTCTCCACTTTTGCCCGGCTGGCGATGGTCAGGGACAACAGTTGGTCCGTGGTCTTGTTCATGTTCTCAAAGGAATGAAGGAAATTCTCCTTAGCCACCGGATCCCCCATCATTTTCTCGAAGGACTCCAAGACATCCCCCAATTCGCTGAAAGTCAGGTCCAGGTTGTTGGAATCCTTCCCGACGAGGACATCGTTCGGCCCCAATTCCGGGCCCGTCCCCAGGTCGGCGGCGATTTGGACGTAACGGGAACCCAAGAGCCCCGCGCTATAGAGGGCCACTTGGGAATCCTTATGGAGCTTGAAATCATCCCGGGTGAACAAAAGATCCACAAGGGCCTGGTTGTCCCCGATCCGGATGTCCTTCACGATCCCCACCTTGATGCCGCCCGCGTATTGGACCGGCGCGTTGGTTTTGAGGTCCCCCAGGAACTTGAAGGATACCGTGGCGACCCGCTTTCCCGCCCCAATCTGGAAATTATTGATGAAAAGAAGGGCCACCATCAAGGTAAGGAGGGCGAGGATAGTCATGAGCCCGACCTTGAATTCCAGGGTCCAGGCGTGGTTGTGTTTTAAATCGGGCATAATCAAAACCTCAGAACACCAATTTTGAATTCTTAATTTCGAATTATGAATTCAGGTGGTTTCCCAATTGACTTCCAATTGGGAAACTTCCAAACCTTAAAACTCCCAACTCAAAACTCATAACTCCAATACGACAAATTCCTCGGAATTTATCGTATTGGCATTGGCCCTTCCACGCTCCCCGTCACGAACTGGTGGACATAGGGATTCTTGCTGTTCTTGATCTCTTCCGGGGTCCCGCTGCCGATGATTTTTCCATCATATATCATGGCAATACGGTTAGCCACCTTGTAGGCGCTGTGCATGTCGTGGGTGACAACAACGGAGGTAACCTTCAGTTTTTTCTGCATGTCCAGGATGAGGTCGTTAATCGCCTCGGAGGAAACAGGGTCCAACCCCGAGGTGGGTTCGTCGTAGAGCACAATCTCCGGGTCCACCGCGAGCGCGCGGGCCAGCCCCACCCGCTTGCGCATGCCGCCGGACAATTGGGCCGGCTTCAGATCCATCAAGGTATCCTTCAAACCCACCAACTCCAGTTTTTCCTGGACCACCTTTACCGCCTTGCCTAAATCCATCCGAAAGTCCCTTAAAAGCCGGAAGGCGATGTTCTCGAAAACCGTGAGCGAATCGAACAGGGCGGCATATTGGAACACCACGCCCATTTTCTTCCGGAGTTCGTTGATCTGCGTTTCGTTAAGCCGTCCGACCTCCTGGCCCTCCACCCAAACCTCGCCCGAATCCGGCCCCAAGAGCCCCGCGATATGCTTCAGGATGGTGCTCTTCCCCACTCCCGAACGCCCGATGATGGCCAAGGTTTCCCCGGTGAAGACCTCCAAGCTGATGTCATCCAGGACTTTACGGCCCTCGAAACTTTTGGTGACGTTGAGAAGCTGAATGATGGTTTTTCCGGCGTCCATTTCCCCCCCTAAATATGCAACGCGATGAGGATCGCGTTGAGAAAATAGTCCGATATCAAAATGAGCATGAAGGAAAAGACCACCGCGTTGGTGGTAGCCCGACCCACGCCCTCCGCCCCGTTGGTGGTGGCGAAACCCTGCCGGCAGGCGACGATGGCGATGATGGCCCCGAAAAAGAGGGCCTTGATAACCCCGCCCATGATGTCCCCTTCCTCCACCGATGTCCGGGTGCTTTCGATGTAGACGGTGGAGGAGGTGAACTTCATGGTGCAGATGAAGAGGCCGCCCATCCAGCCGACCATATCGGAGAGGATGGTCAATAGTGGCAGCATGAAGGTAAAGGCCAGGAAGCGCGGCACCGCCAGGTACTTCACGGGATTCGCGGCCAGGGTATAAAGGGCGTCAATTTGCTCGGTCACTTGCATGGTGCCGATCTCGGCCGCCACCGCCGAGCCCATGCGGCCGGCGATCACCATGGCCGTCAGCACCGGGCCCAATTCCCGAACCATGGAAATGGAAACCACCGATCCGATGAACTGGGACACTCCCTTGATCTTGGTTTCCAGGGTATAGCCCGACTGGAGGGCCAGGACCATTCCGGTGAAAAGGGCGGTGTTAACGGCCACCGGCACCGACTCATAGCCGATCTTGACCATTTGCTCCAGGATCAACTTGCCGTCGAAGGGCTTGCGGAACATCCACAAATTGATGCGCACGGCCAGGAAGACCATCTCCCCCATGTCGTGGATGAAGAAGGCCAGGAACCCGCCGAACCGTTCGATGAGGTGTTTGAGTTTCATTTGGAACCTTAAAAGAAGTCAACAGTCGGCAGTCGACTGTCGGCAGCTTAGTCTTGCTGAATCAATCCTGTCGACTGTGGACCGTCAACTGTCGACTTATTTTAGACGTAAATTCGTTGAACCCTCGCGCCCACGGCGCAAAGCAATTCATAGGAGATGGTCCCAGCCTTGGCGGCTTGTTCCTCCACCGGCAGAAAAGCCCTGCCGTCCCGGCCAAAGAAGGTGGCGATATCCCCCGTCTTGACGCCGGAAACCTTCGACACGTCCACCATGGCCATGTCCATACAAACGGTCCCGATAATAGGCACCTTTTTTCCCCGAATGAGAAAGGAACCCTTGTTGGACAGGCTCCGCAGGAGGCCATCCGCGTAACCCATGGCCAAAGTGGCCACCCGAATGTGTCCTTTAGCGGTATAGGTCCTCCCATAGCTGACGGACTCACCCTTCTCCAGGGTTTTAGTATGGAGGACCCGGGTCTTGACCTGCATGACGGGGGTCAGATGAACCCGGCTTTTCATGCTGGGATGGGGGTAAACCCCGTAAAGGGCGATGCCGGGCCGAACCCAAGTCCCTTTGGACTGCGGGTAATAGGTGATAAGGGCGGCGCTGTTGGCCACGTGGGTGGAGGGAACAATTCCTTTTCGCTGGAGTTTCTCCAAGGCTTGGCGGAACTGGGTAATCTGCCCCCAAGCGTATTTGGGATCGGTCCAGTCGGCGGTGGCCAGGTGAGTGTAAACGCCCCGGACTTGGATGCCGGGCACCCGCTGGATGGCCTCGATTTCCCGGAGGGCTTGGGCCGCCTGGATCCCCACCCGAGCCATGCCCGTGTCAATCTTCACATGAACGGACAGGTTCTTGATTTTAAGTTTCTTGGCAGCCCGCGAAAGTTCCCGAGCCCCTTCCACCGAGCTGACCTGGGGGATCAGGTGGTTCTTCAAAAGCAGTGGAATTTCAGGTTTAAGTGTAGGGGTTAAAACGAGAATGGGACTTTTAACGCCGGCTTTCCGTAAGGCCACGCCCTCTTGAACAAAAGCCACCGCCAGGAACCTGGCCCCCCCTTGAACCAGGGCCTTCGCGACCGGAACCAAGCCATGCCCGTAGGCATTGGCCTTAACCACCGGCAAGACTTCGGAACCCTTGGCCAGTTTTTGAAGAGCCTTAAAATTGGCCTTGAGAGCCTTGAGCGAGACCTCGGCCCAGGTTGGTGTGGTGGGAGTTGTTGCTTTCATAAGAAGTTAATTGTAACAAAACCCCGAATGATTATCGTTCCGAGATTTTGGAGGCCGACTCAAAGGTGGTGTATTCCCGGCGGAAGATGACCTTCACGTTGTCAGTGGGGCCGTTACGCTGTTTGGCCACGACCAGTTCGTAGTCGTAACGGGGCATGTCCTCCCCGGCCTGCCCGGCGTTTTCCCGGTGGATGAAGACAACCACGTCGGCATCCTGCTCGATGGCGCCCGATTCGCGCAGGTCGGACAGCACCGGCCGCTTCTCCTCCTGCCCCTTCTGCGGGCGGGAGAGCTGGGAGAGGACTACCACGGGGATTTCCAAGTCCTTGGCCAGGGCCTTCAACTGGCGGGAGATATAGGCGATTTCCTGCTCACGGTTGTCGGTCCGGATACCCGCCTGAATGAGCTGGAGGTAGTCGATGATCAATAAGCCGATGCCTTGCTCGCGCTTCAGGCGCCTTGCCTTGGCCTTTAGGTCCAGCACCGACATGGAAGACGTGTCGTCGATGAACAACTTGGCCTCGTAAAACTGGCCGGTGATGTTAACCAGGCGGCCCCGATCGTGGTCGCTCAAGTAGCCCGAGCGGGCTTTTTTGAGGTCAATGCGGGCCACCGAGCACAGCAGGCGCAGGGCCAGCTGTTTGGCGGTCATTTCAATGGAGAAGAACCCGACGGGAATCTTTTTCTTGAGCTGGTTGGTGCCCATGCAGGCGTGCTGGGCGATGTTCAAGGCCAGCGAGGTTTTCCCCATGGAGGGCCGCGCCCCCACCACGATCATTTCGGCGGGTTGGAGCCCGGCCGTCAGGTCGTCCAAGTCGTAGAAGCCCGTCGGCACTCCCGTGATATGCATCTGCTGGTCGGAGAGATTGTTGACGTACTCGTAGGAGTTCCCGATCAGGTCCTTGATGCTGGAGAAGTCCTTGGTTTCCCGGAGCTCGGTGGCCTCGAAAATGCGGTGTTCGGCGTCGTCCAGCAATTCCTTGATGGGCATAGTGTCGGCGTAGGCGTCGGACACCACCTGGGTGGCCGCGCTGATGAGCTTTCGGGCCGCGGCCTTTTCCTTGACGATCTGGGCGTAATACTCGGCGTTGGCGGCGGTCGGCACCCGCTCCACGAGGGTGGAAAGGGCCGAGACCCCGCCGATGGTCTCGAACTCCCCCATGCGCTTGAGCTCATTGGAGAGGGTGATCATGTCCACCGGCTCCTTGCGGTCGTCCAGCGCCACAATGGCCTGGTAGAGCTTGCGGTTGGCCTCCCGGTAGAAGTCCTCGGCCTTGCACAGGGGGATCACGAGGCGGATGGCCTCGGAGGAGAGCATCATGGCCCCCAGGACGGACTGTTCGGCCTCTAGGTCCTGCGGGGGAACCCGGAACTCGGAATTGTTGTTTGGAAAGGGCGACGGCGGGTTGCTTCTACGGGCGACTTCCATTGACGACTCCAAAAAGAAAATGTTAGGCGGGCATTCTAACTTTTCTTTTTACATAGCGAAAAAAATATTTTTCCAATTACTTTTTTCATCCACAACTCATCCACAAGCTCTCAACTTATCCACCGACAGATTCATCGAACGATGTAAAGTGCTCTCGGCTCCTCGGCAGTGAACCCAATCCGCCGTTTTGGTTTTTCAGGTGTTCTCATCAACTCCCGGATGGCGTCAAATACAGCTTGGAATTGATGGTCATGAGCGTTGAACTTCCTCTCCAATTCCTCCAACCGGCGTGCGAATCCTTGTTCGCAGCCAAAATCTCCCTTAATCGGGCGAAAGCTCGCATAATTTCAATGTTTACCCGAATGGCCCGCTTGCTCCTTAAAACACTGGAAAGCATGGCAACACCCTGTTCAGTAAAGGCATAAGGCGTTGCCCGCCTCGCTCCTCCCCAACTTGAAATTCCAATTTGGAATTTCAAGTTTTCAGCTTCTTTTCTTGTCAGTTGAAACATGAAATCTTCAGGAAACCGACCGGGATTGCGTTTGACCGCTTTATTAAAGTTAAAAGTCGTAACCCCATAAAGTTCGGCCAGATCGTGGGAAAGCATTATCTTTTTGCCCCGCAGAAGATATATCTTTTGCTCAACCTGGTTTCCCGTAACAATTTCAGGCATAACCCGCCTCCATAAAAGAATACGGGTGTATACTATCGAATACAGTCTCCAAGTTCAACTGGAGTCATCAAAAAATACTGGAATTTTGGGGATAGATTAAAGCTTTTCGACGATCACCCGCAGGGACGCGGTGACTTCGGAATGCAGTTTGATCTTGACCTGGTATTCCCCCACCAGGCGGATGGGGTCGTCGAGCACGACTTTTTTGCGGTCGAGATCATGCCCTTTTTGCTTAAGGGCTTCGGCGATTTCAGCGGAAGTAATGGAACCAAAAAGCCGGCCCTCGTCCCCCGCCTTATGGCGCAGGGTAATGGTAAGCCCCTTGATTTTATTGGCCAGCTCCTGGGCTTCCTCTTTTTCCTTGGCTTTCTTGCGGTCCACGGCCTTTTTTTCCTCTTCCACCTGCTTCAAGGCCCCGCCTGAGGCCTCGATGGCCAGGCCGTTGGGGATCAGGAAATTCCGGGCGTAACCCTCCTTCACCTCCAGCACCTCGCCCTTCTTGCCGATCTTGGGAACATCGCTTTTCATGAGAACTTTCATCGAAAATCCTTTCACCACGGAGGTCACGGAGAACACGGAGTAAATCTTTTGTTTTACCCGGATTTCCCAACATATTCGGGCCTTACTCTTTGCCCTCAGTGTTTCCGTGGTTCAAATTTGTCTTTAAGCCGTTGGTGTCGGTTCCGGCGGCGCGGACTTCAACTTCCTGAAATCAAACCAGACATCCAGCACCCCAAACACGCAGATGGTCTCCGGAACCAGGTTGAGGAAAAGAGCGTAACTCAGGAACCGCATGACTGGCGGCAATTTCCACTTGTTGAAAAAAAAGGAAACGATGCTCAATCCGCCCAAGGCGTAAAGCATCACGAAAAAAACCAGGAGGTTGTCCGCAATAAGATCCAGGGGGCTGTTTTCCTTGAAAAGAAGCTTAAAGAGAGACCCGAGGATGAGCCCAAAAACGAGGGGCTCCGGCACGATCCATTCCCTAAAGGCCATCGCCTTGGGAACCTTCGGGCTGATGCGCGACAGGATGGAGGAAACCAGGTAATAGGCCACCAATCCAGAAACCAGGGCGATCACTCCCAACCAGGCGGGATAGGAATAGAAGACATATTTTTGGAAGAAAACCTTGAAGGTCTCGATGTTCTCCTTCGAGAATCCCATGCTGGTGAGGCCTTGCGCCTGGCGCGTCCAGGTCTCGTCGAAGAATTGGCCGAAAAAACCTTGGGTGTTCTGGGTAAGGCTGGATTCGAGGAGCAGGAAAAAAGCGGCGAAAAAGAGGAGGACCGCCATGGCGCCGGCGGCCACGACCGCGCGGGGCTTGAGGCCCCTCAGCAGTGACCAAGAGGCGGCCAAACCGCTGAGGGAAACCAGCACCCCCGCGATGCCCAGCTTGAGGATCAGGTCCATCAGCCAATCCACAGGGTTACCCCCGTTAGGCGTTGGCGAAGGGAAGCAAGGCGATGTTGCGGGCGCGCTTGATGGCCTGGGTCAGCTCGCGCTGGTGGCTGGCGCAGGTGCCCGTCATGCGGCTGGGAACAATCTTGCCGCGCTCGCTCACGAAGGTGCGGATGCGGTTGAAGTCCTTATAGTCGATGGCGACCACTTTCTCGGCGCAGAAGCGGCAGGATTTGCGGCGCGGCCGGCGGAAACGCCCGCCCCTTTCGCCCCTCTCGCCGCCTTCCCGGGGCCCCCTATCGCCGCCCTCGGTGCGGGGTTTGAATTCCTTCTTTGGCTCGTCCATTTCAGTCTCCTTGTTGATTTATCGTTTGGCTTCCAGCCAGGGGCTGTCGGCGAAGTGAGTCATTAAAACGGGATGTCTTCCTCGCTGCCGGAAGCGGCGGGGCCTTGCGGCGCCCCCTCGTCTTCCAAGGGCACGGAATCGGTTCCACCGCCCTTGCCGCGGTTGAGGAATTGGATGCGCTCGGCCACCACTTCCATGATGCTGCGCTTCTGTTTGTCGTCGGTTTCCCAGGTGCGGCTTTGCAGGCGGCCTTCCACGAAGAGGGGGTCGCCCTTCTTCAGGTACTCACCCACCGCCTCGGCCTGCTTGCGCCAGACCACCACGGTCACGAAACAAACGTCCTCTTTCTTCTCGCCCGATTGGAGCTGGTAAACCCGGTTGATGGCCATGCGGAGGTTGGCCACCGGGGCCCCTCCCGCCGTGTAGCGTAGTTCGGGGTCCTTGGTCAGGTTCCCCATCAGGAACACCTTGTTGAAGTTAGGCATGGTTCCTCCCTTGCCCGGCGATTATGGGTTGGCCGTCGGTGGAGCGGCCGGTGTCGCTGGGGCGGCTGGCGCGGGTGACGAAGTCGGTGCGGGGGTGGAAGGACGGGGTCCGGCCGTCTTGGGGGCGTGCACGCCTTCGGGGGCGGGCGCCTTGACGCGGACCGGTTTCACCTTGGCCTTCAAGTGGCTGATGGTGTCCTTCACGACCTGGAACTTGATGACTTTTTCCATCAAGCGCAGGTTGCGGGTGATTTCCGCCACCGTTTCCGTGGAAATTTGGAGATGGAAGAAGATGTAATGGCCCTCCCGGTGCTTCTGCACGAGGTAAGCCAGGCGGCGCTTGCCCCAGTCGTCTTTCTTGAGGACCGTGCCCTTGTGGTCCGCCACGATTTGCTCGACCTTGGCGGAGATGGCCGCGGCCTCTTCCGTGGACGCGTTGGGGTCCATGATGTAAATGACGTCGTATTTCAAAAGATTCGACATGAACTACCTCCCTATGGATTCCCCGCCGGGGGCGGGGTTAGTTCCCCCCGTCTTGCCCGAGGGAACAGGTTCCAGCTGGTGGCCTTTCGGCTGTTGGCGGGAACAATTCCTGGGGCGGGGCCCCAGGGGAGGTGAAGTATAGGCCGGGGGATAGTTTGAATGCAATACGAAAAAACCCGTGATTAGCCGCAAATTAACGCAGATTGACCCTGATCAAAAAGCAAATCCTTATTCGTCTTTAAATCTTTTTGCTTTTCCTTTTCAAAAATTCGCCCCGATTTGCGGCTGGATATTCCTGACTTTCCAGGGAAGCAGCGGCATTCGGGGATCGCGGATGATCACGGTCCCGGCGATAAAGTCGTGGATAGCCCTTTTTTTCTTGTTCATTAAGAGGACAAAGAATTCGCTGATAGCGTAAACCATCCTCAACTCGAAACAATACTGGACGAAGGAAGGCATGTTCTTCTCAAGAAAGTTTTCCTTGTCCGCCAGGGTCATCAAGTCGAAGTCATGGGCGCTGGTGTGGGACATCGCCATCGTAAAACCGATATTGATCAGGATCACAAGGACCGTCTCGAATATGTTCCGTAGGATGGCGTTGGACCACCGGATCTCGTAACCATCCTTCCGGATCACCTTGATCTTGACCGCCATCTTGCCGGGCGTCTGGCCCCATTTGCCCGTGAAATACATGAAATAAAACCGGAAAAAGACGAAGCTGACGAGGTTGGTGAGAAAAAAGAAATGGAATGAGCGGAACTCCAGCCATCCCACAAGGCGGGAAAAAGCGTAAACGATCGAGCCGTCAATGGCCTGGCAGAGAATGCGCAGGAAGAACCCGGCATAAATATGGAAACCGCAGCGGGAACAGGCGTATTGGCCGGCGGGGTTCCCGCATCTGGGGCAGGTCCACTCGCCCTTTTCGGAAATAATTCGGTTAGTCATAGTTTCTCACCACAGGGAACTCAGGGAACTCAGAGAAAAAACGAAATGAAACCAGGAGGCTTAAACCGTTAAAGACTTATGGTTTTAAAAAAGACAAGTCAAAGATTCAAGGGTTTTTGCCGTCCCTGTGCCCTCTGTCCCTGTTTGGCCCAAAGGGCCAAACTTTCGGGACTATGCTGCAAACTTTAAAGCTTATTTGAAAAGCAGCATGAGTACTCTGTGGTTCAATGGAATTTATTTTCCACGCTCAAGTCTGAGCGTCTCCGGGACGGCGTCCGCTACTTCGGAAGGACCCCAGAACTGGATGGGACCGGGGCTGGCGTAATCATCCTCCATGGCCCATTGGGCCCGCCGGGCCTCAAAGGTCCGGAAGGGCTTTCCATCGAGGTCCACCAGGGCCTTCTGGATGACGGGTTTGTCCTTCCCGTGCCGGCGCTCCACGTTCATCATCATGGTGAGCGGTACCCCACCCGCCTTCCATTGGGCCGCGGGCTTCAAGAGGTCCCGGGCGGAGGAGAGGTAACCGGTCAAACCCGCCGCCGCCAGGTAGGCCGCCGTATAGCCCAAGGCATAGCAGTAGTCAGCGTCGAAATTGGAGGGGTCGGCGCAACGGCCCTCATACCCGAAGAAATGGCCCTGGCCCGAGAATTTCCCCTGGAACCTTCCCTCTTTCTTCCAATGCTTGAGCTTGATATCCACCGCCTCGATGAGCAGCTTCTCGGTTTCGATCTTCGAGACCTGCACGTTGCCGTGCGGGTCCCGGTCGGCCAAGAGCTGGACCTGGATGGAATGAGGCAGGGAGTGAAAGGCCCTCTTCGAGCCGTCGGCCAGGCGTTGCTTGACGAATTCCACCTTCTCGTTGGCGCTTTCCAGTTTCTCGAACTCGGCGTTATGGGCCAGCATCTCGTTGAGTTCACTGATGAGCCCCTTCATTTCGGGGACGAACTCCAACAGTCCCTCGGGCACCAGCACCACGCCATAGTTCATCTTGCGGGCGGCGCGGTCGTCCACCACGCGCGCCACCTGCTCCACGACCTCCTCCAAAGTCCACTTGTTGGCCGCCACCTCCTCGGAAATCAGGCAAACGTTGGGGTGGACCTTCAAGGCCACCTCCAGCGCGATATGGCTGGCCGAGCGGCCCATGACCTTGATGAAGTGCCAGTATTTCTTGGCCGAGAGGCAGTCCCGGCCCACGTTGCCGGCCAGTTCGGCGTAAACCTTGGTGGCGGTATCGAAACCGAAACTCACCTCGATCTGGTGGTTCTTGAGGTCCCCGTCAATCGTTTTGGGACAGCCGATGACCCGGATGTCGATCTCCTGCGCCTTGAAATACTCGGCCAGCACGGCGGCGTTGGTGTTGGAGTCATCCCCGCCGACCACCACCAAGGTACCGATGCCCGCCGCGGCCAGGTTCTTGTGGACGGCCTCGAACTGTTCCTTGCTTTCCAGCTTTGTGCGGCCGGACCCGATGATGTCGAAGCCCCCGGTATTGCGGTAGCCCTCCATCAGCTTGGAGGTGATTTCCATTTTCTTGTTGTCCACCAACCCCGAGGGACCGCCCAGGTAGCCGGTGAGGGTATTCTTCTTGTTGAGTTTCTTGAGGCCGTCGAAAAGACCCGCCACCACGTTGTGCCCGCCCGGCGCTTGGCCGCCCGACAATACCAAGGCCACCTTGAGGGGCTTTTTCATGGAGGACGACGCCTTGCCGGGAGCGAAGAAAACCTCGGGTTGGCCGTAGGTGCGGGGAAAGAAGCCACGAATGGCGTCCTGGTCCGCGATCGAATGGGTGGCCTTGCCTATTTTCACGGCCACCTTGGAGGGGTTTCCCGACAGCACCTTGGGCAGTTTGGGCTTATAGGCCGCTCGGGCGGCCTGAAGGGATGAAACACTGGAATTCTTGGGAGCCATAGCATCCTCCGGATGCGGGTACCAGGGCCCAGGTCTTAGGCCCCAGTTAAATTGACGAACACGGTTGTTGTTCCTGTCGACTGCCAGCTGCGGACTGTCGACTGACGTGCGGGCGTATTATACCCAGCCCTTTTCAGGTTCAAATGAAAGATTTCTCAAGCCGGTATTACTTTTTGCGGGAGGACTTTTTCGAGGGGCGGGAGGTGGGCAAACTTTCCCTCAGTTCGTGGATGCCCCTTTTTAATTGCTTCAAGAGTTTTCGGGCCCAAAGGAACTGGGTCGCGAGAATGGTTAACCCGATGGGAATTACGATAATGGAAGGACCGGGTGTAAAGATAAGGAAGATCCCAAACAACACCACGGTTACACCAATGACGAATATCACAAGTTTCCAAGCCAAGTTGAGAATGGGCTGAAATTCTTTTGGAACGTGGACCTTATGATCCGATTTTGATTTCTTCCGGGGGCTCATCGGGGAAAAGCCTCTTTAACTCCGCCATCCACCGGAAGCATGGCCCCGGTGGTCTTGGCGGCACGGGGTGAGGCCAGGAACAGGACCGCCTCAGCCACGTCCTCGGCGTAAACCTTGGTCTTCAGGAGGTTGCGCTGGGCATAGAAATCCTGCAGCTTGTCGAAGGAAATCCCATAGCTCTTGGCCCTCTCCTTCCCCATCTGATCCCATAAATGGGAACCATTGAAGATGGCGTCGGGGTTGACGATGTTGACCCGGATGCCGTCAGCCCCATGCTCAATAGCCAGGATGCGGGCCAATTGAACCGCCGCGGCCTTGGAGGCGCTGTAGGCGGCGAAATCCTTGCCCGGCGCGGTCACGTTCTTGGTGGCGTTCAGGATGAAGCATCCACCCAAGCCCTGCTTTTGGAGGATCTTCACGGCTTCACGGGCCACCAGGAAATGGCCCGTTTCGTTGACCCCAACGCTCAGTTCCCAATCCCGGAGGCTCAAGTCCTTGATGGGTGAGCTTTTGGCCACGCCGGCGTTGGAAAAGACAATATCAAGCCCGCCAAAGGCCAGGACGCACTTTTCAAATGCGACCTTCACGCTTTTTTCGTCTCCTACATTCATCAAGCAGCCCTCGGCCGCGCGGGTTCCGTATTTCCCGCAAATACCCTTTATGGTTTCATCTAAAGCCTTCGGGTTCACGTCCGTCACGAAAACTTGGGCGCCTTCCCGGGCGAAAGCGAAAGCCGCGGCCTGGCCAATGCCGCTGGCCCCACCCGTCACTAGGACGATCTGACGCGAAAATTCCTTCTCTTTAGGGAGAAGGGTCAGCTTGTAGTTTTCCAGGGGCCAATACTCGAACCGGTGGATTTCCTTCTCATTGATGGCTTGGAACCGGCTGATCGAGGAGGAATTTTGGATAACCCTCAAGTTATGGTGGTAGAGATCCTGCACAATCTTGGCCGCCTGCCAATTCTTACCGGTGGTCACCATCCCCAATCCTGGAATAAGGATGATGCGGGGAAAAGGGTCCAATTGGGTCAGCTTAGGGTCCCTGTAGCGGTTGAAATAGCGAAGGTATTTCTTTTTATAACCTTGCAGTTCGGACTTTAACTGCTTGGCCAACTTCGTCCCGTCTTTTGGGGGGGTCTTGACGAATAACGGCCAGGGCTTGATGTGCATCAAATGGTCGGGCGTCATCGGCCCCAACTGGGAGGCCTTGGCGGCGCCGGGGCGGCCAATGAAATCCAGCACCTCGGGCGAATCATCGAAAAGCAGGACCATCCGCTGGCTTTGGCTGACCCCACCCCGGATAACCGGGAGCAGTTCCGCCATCAGCTTTTGCCGTTCGGCGGCGGACACCGGTTTCACCTTCATTTTGCCGATAGGGGCTGGTTTTTTGCGTTGAGCGGCTTGGATGAATTTCTCCGCCCGGGCGCAGAACCCGATGGTCCGGTCATAGGCTTCCTTGGCCGTCTTGCCCCAGGTGATGAGGCCATGCTTGTCGAGAATGACGCCCTTCAAGTTCATATCCGCCCTGGCGATCTTCCCCACCCATTTGGAAAGGGTAAACCCGGGACGGGTATAGGGCACAAACCCCAATCCCCCGCCGAAGAGCTTGGCGATAAGGGTTTGGCTTCCCGGTGTATCCGTCAAGGAGGTAATGGCGTCAGCGTGAGTGTGGTAAACATGCTCATGGGGCACGAAAGCGTGGAGCAGGGTTTCAATGGAAGGTCGGGGCTGGTTGCCGCCCATCATGGTGTGGCCCAGGTATTCCACCATTTCCTCGTCGGTCATGGCCTCCCGTTTTTCTAAAAGCAGGAGGTCCTTCAGCCGTAGCCGGGTGAAATGCTTGCGCTCGATGGTGCGCATATCCGACCCGGAACCCTTGATGTACATCACGTGCGTTTCCTGGCCCTTATGGTCGGGCTCCAGGCATTTGATGGAACTATTCCCACCGCCCCAAACCACCAGTTCCGGGTCAGCCCCGATGAGGCGGCTCGTGTAGGCCAACAGGTCAACGCCGGAAAGTTTGGAGGAGGCTTTGTTGTTCCAGAGGTTTTTCATGGGGGAATACTATACCCGACCTTTATTGATTAAGAAGGGAAACCGCTTGTCGAAAGGATTTCACACCGGTCGTAGCCCCTAAAGCGCCGACGGCGCAAGCGCCCGCCGCATTGCCAAGCCTCAAGCAGCGAATGGGATTCCAGCCAACCGATAAACCCTTGATAAACCCGGCGCAAAAGGCGTCCCCCGCGCCGGTGGTGTCCATAACCTTGGCCTTGAAAGCCGGGACCTGGATTTCCAGTCCATCCCTTCTTTTTAAGAAGGAACCCTTTTCTTCCTGCTTAATAATCACACACTTTGCGCCCATTCCAAGGAAGGCCTTAGCCGCTCTGACAGGGTTGGAATAACCCAAGAGCATTTTCACTTCCCGCTCGCTCGGCATGAAATAATCCAGGAAGGGCAGACAAGGTTTGAGCGCCTTCATCCAGCGGCCTTTCAGGTCCCAAGCAGTATCAAGGGACGTTGTTAATCCACTTTTTTGAGCGGCTCGAAGAATCTTAGCCATGGGCGGACCATCCAACCGTGGAAAAAGGAAATAACCGCCAACGTGTAAATGTGAAAAAGTGAGAAAGTGGGAAAGGTTGACATCTTTGGGAAAAATGTGGTCGTTGGCCGCGACGGAATGGAGAAAGGACCGACGGGCCTTGGAATCGACCAGCACGACCGTGGCGGAAGTGGAAACTTTGGGGTCCATCCTCATTCCGGAGGTTTCCACGCCGGCCTTGCGCAACTCCCCCCTGGCAAACTCGCTGAAGGGGTCCTTCCCCACCTTCCCCCAAAGGGAGGTGGAGACGCCCAGGCGGCTCAAACCCACCGCCGTGTTAGCGGCGCATCCGCCCAAAGCCATCTCGACATGATTTACGGGCAAAAGCCCACCCGAGGGCGGCAGCCGGTTGACGGGTTTGACCAACACATCCACTAACACATTACCGAGGCAAACAACACAGTAGGACGAAGCCACGGAAAGTCTCTTAGCCACGGACGCGCACGGATAAACACAGATGATTCAAAACCTTATTCCTTTCAAACCTATCCGTGTTCATCCGTGGCCTGCTTAATTTTTCCCTAAAATCCGAGCTTGCTAGGGTCCACAACCTTCTTGATCAGGTCTTCCTTGTCGTGGCCGACCTTTTCCCTCACCTGATCCCCGGCTTTTTGCTTCATCTGGTTCATCATTTCCTGTTTCTTCTTCTCCAGGAGACCCGAGACGCCGTTGAAGTCCTTGAAGTCGCTGATGGCCTCCTGGGTCAAGGGTGATTGGACCGGCAAGCCGGTCTTGCCCACCACAAGGGAAAGCCCTTTTTGGACGATTTCTTCCTTACCGCCCACCAACGTGAAGATGGAACCCTCGAAAGTCTGGGCGTTGACGACATTCTTGGCCTTGTCGTAATCCACCCCGAAGACCGTGCCCCGCACCCCCGCCACCACGCCGCCCGCCTCGATCTCGAAACTGGAGGAGGAGGTCGTCAATTTCTGCACCTTGGCTTTGAGTTTGCCGAAGGCCAAGCGGAACTTCGCCTTGAAATCGGAGCCTTGGGTGTCCAATTCGCCGACCTTCACGTCGCTGTTGGGGCCCACCTCCACCACACTGCCGTTCTCGAACTGGAGATAGGCCTGGCTCGAAGCCCCCGTCACAACCCGGTCGGTTTCTTCCAGCGTCGCCGGAACCACCGCCTTGTATTTCTTGCCGCCCCGAACGATGGAAACCTTATTCTTGATTTTAGCCACGAACAATTGGGGAGTGGTGTCGTCAGCCAAAAGCAAGGATGGCAGGACCATTCCCAGGAAGGCCAGTGTCAAGAACCGGAGTAATTTCGCCATCACACCCTCGCTTTCTTTGGTCGAACCTTCTAAAAATGAAAACACTGGAAAGGGGAATCCCTTTCCAGTGTCCGTTAAGCAACCACCCCTTTGAGGGGCACTAAATCCTTAAATCAAGGATGATAGTGGCATATCGCCAAAATGATAAACCAGTTCACGGAGGCCTTCCTCTGATTTTCCGCGGCGATTTTTGTCTTTAATTCCCCTTGGATCTTTCCGTTGTGGCCCTCAACCTCTTCCGCGGCCTTCTTGAAGCGGCCAAAATCCTTATCCTCGCTGGAGTCCAGTTTGCCCGTGGTGGTTTCGCCGCAAACGCAAACCTTGTTCCAATGGCCCGCCTCGGTGGCCTGCTCATGCTTCGGGGGCCAGCGGTTGACGACGGTCCCCTCATAGGTACGTTCAATCACGGGGCACTTGTAGCCGTCGTACTCCACGGAATAAACCGTGCCGCGCACGCCGGACACCACGCCACCCGCCTCGATCTCGAAAGCCGATTGGGCGGTGGCGAGTTTTTTCACCAGCGCCATGACCTTGCCATAAGCCAGGTTGAACATGGCGCGCAGGCCTTGGGCGGGATAATCGGCTTTCTTAACCGTGAAATCGCTGTTGGGGTCCACCTCAACGACACCCCCATCCCGCAATTCGAGGTAGGCGAAACTGTCGGCGCGGGTCAGGATCCGGTCGCCGTCCTCCAGGACCTGCGGGGCGTCGGCCTTATCCTTGAATTCATTGTGGACCACGTAAACCTCGCCCTTGGTTTCCGCCAGGTAGATGGCCGGCAGTTCCACGTTACCCTTTGCCGGTGTCGCTGCGGCCGTTGAGGCGGCCGCCGCGGGAGCGGCCTGCTTGGCCGCTCCTTTCTTCGTCTTCGAGGCACTCAAACCGAACGCGGGAACCAGGGAAATCCCCACCATCAGCAGCAGGATTCGAAATTCAATCGTTTTAAGCATGATCGTCCTTTCTCGATTTATCCCCCGGCAAAACCCATGGCCTTTTGGCCAGGGACGGCTAAAATACCCGCCAAACAGGGACCAGGAGTGGCCAAATGCCGAAGTTTTATCATTATCCGAAATGTTCCACCTGCCGGAAAGCCGAAAAATGGCTGGAAAGCCACAAAAAAACTTTGGATTCAACCGATATCACCCTGAGTCCGCCCACCAAAGCCCAACTTAAGGAAATCCTGAAAGCCAGCGGGAAGAAAATCACCGACTTGCTCAACACCAGCGGTGTCCAATACCGTGAACTCAACATGAAGGAAAAATCAAAAACTTTGACGGAGGAGCAATTGCTGGAAATGCTCTCCAAGAACGGCCGCCTGATCAAACGACCCCTCGTCTTCGAGGGTGGAAAAGCCACCATTGGGTTCAAGGAGGAAGAGTTCAACCGAACCTGGAAAGGCTAAATTAACCACCAAGACACCAAGGGCGCCAAGAAAGACTTTAAAATCTGTGATTAATCAAAAATAAAACAAATGCTTTAGCCTTACTTGTTGTCCTTGGTGTCTTGGTGGCTCAAATGGCTTTTGACTTGCTTAATCTTTCCTTATTTTGTATTACTAAGGCTCATTTTTGCGCCGTTTTACTCAAACTTTTGGGACGGAAGGAAGAAAAAATGAATCTATCCGAGCTTGAAAAGCACCTGGGCAAGGACGCCAAGGATCTCCTGGGCTACAAGGCCAAGGGCATCCCGAAGGAATCCCTCCATATTCCCGGCGGCGACTGGGTGGACCGCATTTTCGCCCCGACCGACCGTAACCAAAGGGTCCTCAACAACCTGAACTGGCTTTACAACAGCGGCCGCCTGGCCGGCAGCGGGTATGTCTCCATCCTGCCCGTGGACCAGGGCATCGAGCACTCCGCGGGCGCTTCCTTCGCCAAGAACCCCGCCTACTTCGACCCCGAGAACATCGTCAAGCTCGCCATCGAGGGCGGCTGTAACGCGGTGGCCTCGACCCTGGGCGTCCTGGGCTCGGTTTCCCGCAAGTACGCCCACAAGATCCCCTTTCTCGTGAAGCTCAACCACAACGAGCTCCTGACCTACCCCAACAAGGCCTCCCAGTTCTACTTCGGGTCGGTCAAGCAATGCTACGAGATGGGGGCCGCCGGCATCGGCGCCACCGTTTATTTCGGCAGCGAGAATTCCCAGCGCGAGATCGAGGAAACCACCCGCGCCTTCCAGCAAGCCCATGAATACGGCATGTTCACCGTGCTTTGGTGCTACATCCGTAACAAGGCCTTCAAGACCAAGGAGAAGGATTTCCACGTGTCCGCCGACCTGACCGGCCAGGCCAACCACTTGGGCGTCACCATCGAGGCGGACATCATCAAGCAGAAGCTGCCCGAGAACAACGGCGGCTTCCTTTATTTGAACCAAGAATCCTCTTACGGCAAGTTCGACAAGCGCATGTACGAATCGCTCATCCCCGACCACCCCATCGAGTACACCCGCTGGCAGGTGGCCAACTGCTACATGGGCCGCGCGGGCCTCATCAACTCCGGCGGAGCCTCCGGCGAGAACGACTTCGGCGAGGCGGTCCGCACGGCCGTCATCAACAAGCGCGCCGGCGGCATGGGCCTCATCTCGGGCCGCAAGGCCTTCCAGCGTCCGATGGCCGAGGGAGCGAAATTGCTTCAGACCATTCAGGACGTTTATTTATCTAAAGAGGTGACAATCGCCTGACGGTTGTCCGCAGTCGTCCAGTTCATCCTTAGTGTTCCAGGCTCTGCCTGGGCAAAGGAGAACTGGACTGCCCTGATTTCCATTTCGGGCGCATGCCCGATAGATTTGGGGTTAATCAGGACGACGGTTGACGGGGTAAAACAACACTCAAAAGCTAAACCCCTGGACCCTCGGCGGCTCAGGGGTTTTTTTATCGAAACAAACACCAAGAATGGGGGCAAATATGGCCTTGGAGGAAGTCACTGTCGTCATTGGCCATCGGGCGAACGGTCAAATCCTGGGGGTTT
>DATKOC010000176.1:0-11891 GCA_035524855.1 bacterium | reverse complement strand
GTTGAGCAACCCACATTAAGAATCGTCAATCAGGGTGGGGTGACTCTGTTTCAACAAGTCATGGGGGACCAGGACATTCCAGTCAAATTCACCGTGCAAAGCGGGATATATAGCCTTTTGAAGGAACGTAATTCAACCCAGTTGGTCGTCATCGTGCCGGTAGCCCGGGGGTATAGCCTCAATATTTACGATTACCGGCAAGGACAAATTAAAAATATCTTTTCCTCGGTGAGAAGCACCCTTCAATATTCCATCCGGGATTTGGACGGGGATGGGAATCTCGAAATTTTCGCCCAAATCTACGGGGATATTCCGGAGGTTTATTCTTACTTCGAAGAGGGAGGGGATTACGTCGACTCCAGTGGAAGTTTTCCCGACGCTTTCAAACCCTTTATCCAGGGAAACTTGGAGGTCATCCGCAAATTGGCCCCTCGGAAAGCCTATTCAACGATCTATTCCTTGCGGGAACAACTGGAGAGGATTTACCGCATTCAAAAGAATTTCACGGCTGCGAATGAGGAAACCAAGCGCTTGAGCGAGTTGAAAAATTTTTCTCCAAATGGGAACGACGGTGGCCAGCCCAACCTGGGGAGCAAGGTAAGGGTTCTGCCGACCCCCGCAAAAAACCCCTGATTCCCAGGACGTGATTCGGTCAAGTGAAAACAGGGTTATGATTTATGACTGAAGAACCTCCCGCGAGAGGGAACCGCTGTATCCCCGCAGGTTGTCCTGAATTTATTTCCCGCTCGAATCCAGGCTGGTTTTGGGCGAAGAATTCCCCCGAATCGAGCGCCTGTCACGAAAGAATTCCCCCGAATCGCCAGCTATTTTCCCCGATTGTCCCTAGAGTGCCCCCAGTAAATAAATGAGTGAAAGAAGGTCGTAATGACAATGACGAAAGAAGCGGTTAAGGACAAGATGAAAGACGGGAACGTCGTCGTATTGAACGTCCTGCCGGAAGCGGAATTCGCCAAGCTTCATATCATCGGCTCGGAAAACATCCCTTTCGGGCTGACTCCCGCGGATTTCATCCAGGCGGTGGAGAAGAAGTACGGGAAGGAAAAGTTCTTCATCACCTACAGCGCCAGCTTGTCGAGCGACACGGGGCTCAAAGCGGCCAAAACCCTGCAGGAAAACAAGTTCAAGGCCAATGACTACGCCGGCGGCACCCAGGAATGGTCCGAGGCGGGGTATCCCACCGAGGGAACCGACGCCAAGGCTTCGGTGGCCTCGGCTAAGTAAGTTTGTCTTAAGTCCGATTTTGGATCGCCGCGGTTTTCCCAAAGGAAACCGCGGTTTTTTTTAACCCCCGATCCGGCGAAGACCGGGGCCACGGACGGCTTGGCGCCCCGCTTACCCCGCGAAAGTTTCAAGGGGGCCTTTAACGAAAAGAAGCCGCGAATCGCCGGCCTGTCACGAATTAATTCCCGGTTTAAGTCCCTTTTTTCAAGGCCGGTCCCCTATGGTTGAGAGTGATTTATCGAGAGAGAGGCTTTATGGAAGGCATATCCGTTGAGATGAACGACTATTCCGGGAACAAGAAAATCACGGTGATTTCCGTGAAGGGGCAACTGGACACCACCACCGCCCACGCGCTTGAGGATCAGTTGAAACTAGCCCTGCAGGACAAAAAATTCAATTTGATCATTGAATTGAAGGATGTTGACTACATCAGCAGCGCGGGCTGGGGCATCTTTATCAGCGAGCTCAAACGCATCCGCACCGCAAAAGGGGATTTGGTCCTGGCCGGGATGAAGCCCGAGGTCTCGGAAATATTCGAGCTTTTGGAGTTTAACCGAATCATCAAATCCTTCGACGATCTTGAAAACGCCGCCATGAAGGCCTTCCCGAATCTCCCAAAAGCCACGCGGGTGGCCAAGAGGCTTAGGCCGCTTTTCTCGACCGAGGGATAAAAAGTCCAGGTCTTGATAGGGTCAAAAACAGGGTCCGGCATGATTTATGACTGAAGAACCTCCCGCGAGAGGGAACCGCCTTCCCGCACCCCGCGCCGAACCCTAAAACCACGCAACTATTTATATTACCCCCAACGGAAATCGGTTTTATTCGCGATTCGCGCGCTTCTTCGAAGCGTGGGCCGTCACCTTTTACCGTGAAACTCTTCCAACGACGATTGCGAGGCCGAAGGCCCGGATCCCCCCGGTAAAACTCACCGTGAAAATTTTCCGCGCCGGAAATGGTCACTTGTTGTGCGAAATATTTTTTTCAACGCCCATTCTTCGATTTTTAACAATTTGTTTACCACTTGGCCCGGAAAAAATGTTATTAAGTGCACGCCTTGCCGGTCCGTTTTGGATGACAGATGTTCCATCAACGCGCATTATCGGAGGCATCGTATGAAGCAGGCCCTTATGACCAAGAGTTCCATTTCGTTCCTGCCGCGGATTTTCCTGCCGGCCTTCCTCTTCCTCACCGCCGTCCTTCCCGCTAACGCGGCCCAGCAACTGAAAGGCCACCTCAAGAGCGAGTGGGCCAAGATGCCCGCGCGAGGAAGGGTGAAGTCCGACCGGACGGTGGGAGTGGCCATCGGCCTGCCCCTCCGCAACCAGGAAGCCCTGCAATACCTGCTCAAATCCCTCTATGACCCCAAAAGCCACAACTACCACCATTTCCTGACCCCTGAAAAATTCGCCCAAATGTTCGGGCCGTCCGAGGCGGATTACCAGGCCGTGATCCAGTTCGCCAAGGCCCACGGCTTAAAAGTGGGAAGGGAATTGAGCAGCCGCCAGGTCGTCTTCGCCAACGGAAAGGCCCAGGATATTGAGCGCGCCTTCAACGTGCACTTGGAAACCCACCAACGCGCCGATGGCACCGAGTTCTTCGCCCCCGACGTTGAACCCTCGGTGGACTTGAACGTGCCCATCCTCCACGTGAGCGGATTGGACAATTTCACCCCGCCCCAGCCCCACTACCGGATCCGCAAAAAACTTCCGCCCGCGGAAGCCCCCGCGTACCTGGACTCCATCAAGGCAAAGTGGTCCCGGGTGACCCCCAAGGTCGGGGGCGCCGTGAACTCGAATTTTCCCTTTACGGGGCAGGATTTCCGGCAAGCCTATGTCCCCTGCACCCCCCTGACGGGCGACCACCAGTCCGTCGGATTGTTTGAGTTGGACAGCTTTTTCCCCAACGATATCACCACCTATGAGAACGCCTTCAGCACCCCCTCCTGGTCGCCCAATGTCCCGGTCCTGCCGCTTCCCGTGGACGACACCTCTTGGTTCCTCGGCTTCAACGTTTGCGGTACGCCCTTTGACCCGGGGCAGGTGGTTGAGGTGACGCTGGATGTCCAGATGGCCATCGCCATGGCGCCGCGCCTTAATGAAGCCTATCCAGGCTCCTCCCAGGCTTACGGCGTGGTCGTTTATGAGGGCGTCCAAATCCCCAATTACTATTACACGAGCGAGGATTGGATTCTCGCCCAGATGGCCGCGCCGCCGATCGGCGTGCCCCTTTCCAAGCAATTAAGCTCGTCCTGGTCCATCAGCCGTACCGCGACCACCGACAGCATCTTCGCGGCCTTCGCCGCCCAAGGCCAATCCTTCTTCCAGGCCGCGGGTGACGACGGTTCTTACCAGAGCGGAAGTTTCCCCACCTCTAACTTGGCGGATATCGGCGTGGGCGAACCTTACATGACGGTAGTGGGCGGGACCTCTCTTTTCACGGACCCGAGCGGCAATTGGTCCAACGAGGTTGTTTGGAACAACACGCAATGCTTCTTGACCGATTGGACGCCCACGCCCGGGGTCACCCCGTCCGTGAAGGCCATCGGCAGCGGCGGGGTTTACACCGACCCGACGCCCATTCCCACCTACCAATATCCCTTCATCAATTTCTCCAACAACGGGGACCCGAACCGCCGGAACCTCCCGGATATTTCCATGGTGGCGGACAACATCCTGACGGTGGCGGACAATTACCCGGCGGGGATGACCGACTGGACCTACTGGTTCTGGACCGGCAACGTCGTCAATACGGGTTATGTCGTCGGCGCCGGAGGGGGAACCAGCTACGCCGCCCCCCTTTGGGCGGGATTCACGGCCCTGGTCAACCAGCAGGCGCAGGCCAACAACCTCGCCCCGATCGGCTTCATCAACCCGGCCCTCTACGACATCGCCTTCAACCCGTCCAACTACGCCAACGACTATAATGACGTCACCTCCGGCAACAACGCCACCAACGGCACCGACGGCTCCTGCAGTCCGGCCCTTTCCACCACCAACGGCACCAACGGCTACCCGGCCGTCGCCGGCTACGACTTGTCCACGGGCCTGGGAAGCCCGAAGTGCGCCCTGATCAACGCCCTGGTTCCCTACGCCCCGACCTTCACCCCGACCTTCACCAACACGCCCACCCTGACCGCCACCATAACGTCCACTTACACCCCGACCAACAGCCTCACCAACACGCCCACCAACACCAAGACCCTGTCGCCCACCAACACCGCCACCAATACCCGGACGAACACGAACACCCTGACCGCCACCAACACCAGGACCAACACCAAGACCCTGACCCCCACCAACACCAGGACCAACACCAGGACCCTGACCCCGACCAAGACCCCCACGAAGGGGAGCCCCACCAACACCCCCACCAACACCCGGACCAATACCTTCACCCGGACCTTCACCAACACGAATACCCGGACCTTCACCAACACCGCCACCAACACCCGCACCCTGACCTTCACGAACTCGCCGACGAACACGCGGACCCTTTCGCCCACGAACACCGCGACGAATACCCGGACCGGGACCTTCACCAACACGCCCACGGTCACCTTGACGTGGACTTTCACCAATTCGCCGACCCTGACGGCCACCCCCACCTACACCGACACGGCCACCTTCACTCCCCGGGATACCTGGACTCCCACCCCCATCCTGGGCGTGTGCGGCCCGGGCCAGCCGGGTAGCTCCTGGAACCAGCTGACGGTCTCCGGTTCGCTGCCCAGCGGGTTGGGCCTGCTGGCGTTCAACCCCAATGACGGAAATGGGGACCGCCTGTTCGTCCTGCCGGGAGGAGGGAGCAACCAAGTTTGGTCCTCCACCGACGGGACATCCTGGAACCCCAATGCCATCGTCGCGGGGAATATGTTCGAGGACATCACGGGCCTCCAAAACCTGACGGCCTACCAAAGCGCCTCCTTCGAGGACTTGGCCTGGGTGGTGGGTGGACTTCTCTCCGGAAGCCCGGTCAACACCGTCTGGCGGTCTTGGGACGCCATCCATTGGGACCAGTGGGCCACGCCGCCCTTCAGCGCCCGATGGGGACACTCCATGGCCTGCTTCGGCAAGGACGTCAACATGTACGTCATCGGCGGCGCCACGGGCGCCACGGGCCCGGTGCTGAACGATGTTTGGTTCACCTCGGACGGCCAGCATTGGGCTCAGTCCACCCCGACCATCCCGGGACAGGTCTTCCCGGCGAGGGCCCAGCATTCCAGCGTCGTGTTCAACGGCCAGATGTACGTCCTGGGCGGCTTGACCACGCCCGGCACCAGCGCGACCGCCTTGAACGACGTCTGGTATACGCCGAACGGGAAGGATTGGTACCCCTCACTGCCCAGCTATTCGGGCCAGATCTTCACGCCGCGGTATAACGCCCAAGCGGTCGTGTGCGGCAACGCCCTCTGGGTCATCGGCGGGACGGGCACGAATGGATCGGCCTTGCACGACACCTGGGTCTCCCAGGATGGGGCCAACTGGACGCAGGTCAACACCTCCAATCCCTTCACGGGAGCCTACTGCGCCTCCTACCACGGGGACGTCTGGGCCGTCCAAAGCGGTGTTGGCGTTTGGAACACCGGCTGCTGCCAGGTGCCCACGCCGACGCCCACCACCGACCCCACGCCCACCAACACCCCGCCCGCCTGCCTGGCGGGCCAGCCGGGCAACAGTTGGACACAGATGGGGACCCTTCCCCCGTCGGTTATAACGGGCATGACGGCTTTTGACCCTGGCAGCGGCCCCTTGATGTGGCAGTTCGGCGCTTATACCGTCATGGGAGCCCCCACGGGAGGGGTCTGGTACTCCAATGGAGGCGCCTGGGCCCAAGCTTCCCAGAACTACAGCCAAACCAGCCTGTTTGCCGCCACTTCCTCGACCCGGGGCGATGAGGGAATCGCCGTCTTTAAGGGAAAGATCTTCGTCATCGGCGGTCAGATCTCGGGCGGGACCCAGTCGGATATTTGGTACTCCAGCGACGCGGTGAACTGGACCAAATCAACGACTCCGGCGGCTTTCGGCCGAAGGGCTGATTTTGGCCTGGTCGTCTACAACAACAAGCTATGGCTGATCGGCGGGGCTTCCACCTTGACGCCAAACGACGCGAAGAACGACGTTTGGTCCTCGGATGACGGGGTTGTCTGGAAACAAGTCACCTCCAGCGCGGCTTTCTCGCCCCGGTACCGCCTTGGCGCGCTTGTCTTCAATGGCGCCATGTACGTCTTGGGTGGTGACGCCGCCTTCACTTATCCGCCCGCCTGCAACTCGAACGCCGCCTTCAACGACGTCTGGACCTCCACCGATGGAGCCACCTGGACCCCGGTGACGGCCAACGCGGCCTTTCCCGCCGGAGCGGGCCTGGACAGCGTGGTTTGCGGGAACGCCATGTGGGTCATGACCACCGGCGGTGTTTGGGTTTCCACGGATGGGGCCAGCTGGACCCAGACCAACACCACGGCCCCGCTGGGGAATTCCTATCCGAAGCCGATTTCCTACAACCAGAGCGTTTGGATCGGCGGGAACACCGTCTCGAATTCCGGCTGCTGCCAGCTGCCGACACCCACGCCCACCATCGACCCGACGCCAACGCCCACCCTGGCCGTCTGCGCCTCGGGCCAGCCCGGCAATTCCTGGTCCTCGGTGGCGACAGGGGTAGCCCCGGCCAACATGAACGGAATGACCGCATTTGACGTTGGTAACGGCCCAATGATGTGGTTGTTCGGCACCTATACGGTCATGGGCGGGCCGGTGGGAGGGGTGTGGTACTCCTCTGACGGCAGTTCCTGGACCCAGGCGCCCCAAAACGCCAGCCAGTCGACGGTGTTCGCGAACAACAACACCGCGGGACGCAACCACGAGGGGATCGTTGTTTTCAACGGCAAGATCTACGTCATTGGCGGCTACAGCTCCGGAGGATCGGTCTTGTCGGACGTTTGGAATTCCAGCGACGGTGTGACCTGGAACCAGGTGACTTCCTCGCCGGTCTTCGGCCATAGGACCGATTTCGGCCTGGTCGTCTATAACAACAAGATGTGGCTCATCGGCGGGGCCTCCACCCTGACGCCCAATGACGCCAAGAACGACGTTTGGTACACCACCGACGGGGTCAACTGGTGCCAAGCCACGGCCAGCGCGGCCTTCACGCCCCGGACTGGATTGGGCGCCGTGGTCCTGAACAACCAAATATACGTGTTGGGCGGCCAGGCCGCCTATACCTATCCGCCCGCCTGCAACTCGAACGGCGCCTTCGGCGACGTCTGGACTTCCACCGACGGGGTGAATTGGACGCAGGTGACGCCCTCGGCGGCCTTCCCGGCCGGAGCCGGCTACAACAGCGTGGTTTGCGGGAATGCCATGTGGGTGCTGTCCGGCAACGGAGTCTGGGTTTCCACGAACGGGTCCAATTGGATTCAAACCAACTACGCCACAGCCTTCAACGCGGCCGGGGCACCCAAGCCGATTTCCTTCAACAACGGCGTTTGGATGGAGAGGCCGGTGGGAAGCAACTGGGTCTGGAACTCGGCCTGCTGCCAGGTGCCGACGCCCACGCCCACCATCGACCCGACGCCCACGGCGACGCTCGCGGTTTGCGCCACGGGACAGCCGGGCAACAGCTGGACGCAGACCGGCACGCTTCCCCCGAGTGTTATCACCGGCTTAACGGCTTTCGACGCCGGCAACGGCCCCCTGTTGTGGCAATTCGGCAGTTACACCGTCATGGGAGCCCCCACGGGAGGGGTCTGGTATTCCTCCACTGGGAGCGCCTGGACCCAGGCACCCCAGAACAGCAGCCAAACCAGCCTGTTTGCCGCCACTTCCTCGACCCGCGGCGACTATGGGACCGCCGTCTTCAACGGGAAGATCTTCGTCATCGGCGGCCAAATTTCCGGCGGAACCCAGTCGGATATCTGGTACTCCAGTGACGCGGTGAACTGGAACAAGGTGACGACCTCGGTCGGTTTTGGCCGGAGGAGCGATTTCGGCCTGGTGGTCTACAACAACAAGCTGTGGCTCATCGGCGGGGCCTCCACCCTGACGCCCAACGACGCCAAGAACGACGTTTGGTGCTCCAGCGACGGGATCAGCTGGTGCCAGGTCACCGCGGCGGCGGCCTTCCCGGCGCGGTTCCGGCTGGGCGCGGTGGTGCTCAACAACCAGATGTACATCCTGGGCGGCACGGGTCCCTTCGTGCCACCCCCGGGAAACATGACCTACTACAACGACGTCTGGACCTCCACCGATGGGGCTACCTGGACGCAGGTAACCGGCGCGGCCGGTTTCCCGGTCGGGAACGGTACGGACAGCGTGGTTTGCGGGAACGCCATTTGGTTGATGACCTCGGCGGGCGTTTGGGTTTCCCAGGATGGGTCCCATTGGACCCAGACCAACACCACGGCCCCGTTGGGCAATTCCTACCCGCAGCCGATTTCCTACAACCAGGATGTTTGGATCGGCGGAAGCGTGGTATCGCAATCGGCCTGCTGCCTGCTGCCCACGCCGACGCCCGGCGGGAACGCCGCGCGGACCGACCGGAAGTCCGCCCTGGGGCTGACCCCGACCCCGACGCCAACGAGCAGCCCGACGCCGCAGGCCACGCCCACGGCCGATCCGGCTCCCGAAGCGCCGGGGGTCACGGTAGCCCCGAACGTCTCCCGGAGCGGCCAGCCCATTCAGTTTGAGGTGACGCTGGGTCAGGCTTCCTCCCTGAGCCTGACGCTTTACACCGTTTCGGGTGAACCCATCTACCAAGCCCGGAGCGAGGGGCAGGAGGGGGGCAATAGCCTGGTTTGGGACGGCCGCAACAACCGCGGGGAGGCGGTGGCCAGTGGGCTTTACATCTACGTCCTGCAATATGACGACGGCCAAGCGCCCAAAAGCAAGGTGGGGAAGGTTGTGGTCCTGCGCTAAGCGGGGTTCCGGGCCGTAAAAGGCCCGGGAGGTTGAGTGTCCCAAAGCCGGCGCGCTGACGCGCGCCGGCTTTTTTTTGGGAAAGGATCCAGGGGGTCCGGCCCCGGGGTGGCGGGGAAGAAGGCTTACGCCTTCGCGCTCATCCTTAAGCCCCGCCATGGAATGGAAGGTCCCAGGCCCTGCCCCATGGGCCCTTCGAATCCCATCGGATAAGGCCGGGTTCGATATCCCCGACATGGCTATCCGCTTTCCCGGGAATGGGGTTAGAATAGGCCCTCAATGGCCCTGACCACGCGGATCGAACCGAAAAAAGAATATATCGAAGTCCATATCGAGGGACCCTTCGATTTCCAATCCTCCCTCGCGGTCAATGACCAGATCCTTGGTTCCATCGAAAAGTACAAGGCCACGCGGATTTTCGTGGACTTCCGGAAAGTGACGGGGACCTTGGAACCCATGGAACGGTTCCACTATGCCGATGATTTCTCGAAAAAATATTTGGAGATGGTCCAGGCCGGGAGGATCAAGCATTCCCGGCTGGTTTTCCTGGGCAATTACCCGCAATTCGACCGGAACCGGTTCGACGAGACCGTCGCGGTGAACCGGGGCGTTTCCGTCCGCGCGACCGACGATCCCCAGGAAGTGTGGGAGTGGCTGGGCATCAACCCGGAGTAAGCATGAGACCGGGGTGGTTCGGCCTTCCTTATTTCATTTCCGTTGGAATGCCGAGTGAACGCGGCGTGGCCCAAGGGTCGAAATAACGGGCATTGTCGATCCTTCCACGCAAAGTCCCGGGGCCCAAGTCCGTCGCACGGCCGGTTTCGGGTCCTTCCCCCCGGCGTCGACTTAAGGGGCGGCGCCAGGCCAGGAGCTGGTGGGAAGAACCATCCGTGTACAAACCGAAGGGAAAACCGGGGCGGCATTCCCGCGGTTTTTCGGCCCCGCCGCCCCCATTGGGACCGGACAAAATCGGGCCCGATACCGCGAAAAATGTTAAAGTTGTTCCACCATGGACCTTGAGAACGCCTACCTGAAATTCCTGCATGACCGCCCCACCGGTTGGTTCCATCGGGTCCTATTCTCATTTTTAGAGTTTCTCTCCCTTTTTTTCCTGGCCGGGTGGTGGACCCGGAAAGTCCTTTATCGTTGGGGTCTCCGGCGCCGAAAGCGGCTCACCTGCCCGGTGGTGAGCGTGGGCAACGTCACCACGGGAGGCACGGGTAAGACCCCGGTTGTCATCGCCTTGGCCCGGTATTTCTGCGACGAGGGGAAAAAAGTGGCCATCCTCAGCCGGGGCTATGGGCGTAAGGGAAGTTCCTCCACCCTTGTCTGGGTCTCCAACGGGAAGAAAATCCTCGCGACCCCGGAGCAGGGAGGGGATGAGCCGGTCTTGATCGCCCAGAGCGTCCCGGAGGCCGCGGTGCTGGTCTGCCGGGACCGGTACAAGGCGGGAGTGGAGGCCATGAGGACCTTCAAACCCGACCTTTTCATCCTGGACGACGGCTTCCAAAGGCGTTTCGAGCTGCACCGGGACCTGGATATCCTGGTGGTGGACGGCATCAACCCCTTCAGCACCGGCCGTGTCCTGCCGGCGGGCCTTTTGCGGGAGCCCCTTTCCTCCCTCGGGGAGGCGGACGTGATCATCCTGAACAAGGTCAACCTGGCCCGGAGCCCGGAGGATATCCGGACAATCCTCCAACGGCACAACCCCCGCGCCTTCATCGTGGAGTCCCGCTACAAGCCGATGCTCCTGAGGGACTTCTCGACGGGCAAGGAAATGAAATCCTCCTTCCTCGAGAGGGCCTCGGTGGGGGCATTTTCCGGCGTGGCCAACCCCCTCTCCTTCATCCGTACCCTGGCCGACCACAACGTCCTGATCCGCCACGCCTATACCCTGCGGGACCATTTCCCCTACACCGAGGAAAAGCTGAAATCCATCCTGGAGGACGCCAAGATGCGGGGCCTCCAGTACCTGGTCACCACCCAAAAGGACCAAGTGAAACTGCCCAAGAAGATGGAAATGGAGATTCCGATCCTGGTCCTGGAGATCAAGTGGGAAGTCACGGGCGGGAAGAACCATTGGGAAACGGTGCTCAAGAACATCGCATTGACGGCGACATCCTAAAATAAGTTATGAGTTAGGAGTAAGGAGTTAGAAGTTAAAGTCTTTGATTCCTAACTCCTAACTTCAAACTCCTAACTACAAGGACCACTTTTAATAATGGCTCAAACAGAAACGATGCCCGAAAAAAGCGCGCCGCCCAAGATCCTCGTGATGCGCTATTCCTCCCTCGGCGATGTGGCGCTCACGAACCCCCTCTTGGACGGGCTCCAGGCGGCCTCGCCCCGGTCCCCCATTTTTTACGCCACCAAGAGCCAATATGCCGCTACGGTCCAAAGCCATCCCGCCGTCACCAGGGTTTTGGCATTGAGGGGGAAGGGGCTTTTTGGGTTGTTGGACCATATCAACGAGGTCCGGGCCGAGAAACCCGACGTGGTGCTGGACCTGCACGATTCCCTTCGAAGCCATATCGTCGGTTTTTTCCTGAGGGGCGCGAAGTTCCTGGTTTACGACAAGGAGGCTTTGGAACGGCGGATGCTGGTGCATAAGTTGACCCAAAAACCCAGCATGCACACCATCCAAAAATACCTGAAGGTGTTGGAGCCGCTGGGCATCAAGCCCCGGGTCCGGATTCCCTTCGAGATCCACGTTTCCAAGAAGAGCCAGTCCTTCGTCCG
>DATKOC010000175.1:0-3338 GCA_035524855.1 bacterium | reverse complement strand
CCGCCGCGAGGCACAAATACGGGCTCAACGGCCTGATTTGGACGTGGTGCCACTCCGAGGAAACGTGGACACACGACTCCGTAAACTGAGAGAAGGGGAAATGGACGCCCTGGTGATCGCGGCAGCGGGCCTAAGAAGGTTGGGGCGGGAAAAGGAAGTTACCGAGTTTTTAAGCCCTGAGGTCATGCTGCCAGCCTCCGCCCAGGGAGTCGTGTGTGTGACCGCTTTGAAAAAGAACGAGAGTTTTCTTGAAATTTTGAAAGCCATTGATGATTCGCAAGCCCGCACTTGCGCCCAGGCGGAGCGGGCTTTTCTCAAGACCCTCCAGGGTGGTTGCCGGGTGCCGGTGGGTGCCTTGGCGATTGTTGAGGGAGATTCAATTACCCTTTCTGGCGTCATAGCCGATCCGAAGACCCGGAAGATCATGAAAAATTCCATGAAGGGCGGCAAAGAAAAGCCCCTTGAGTTGGGGCAGATGCTGGCCCGACAATTCTTGAGGGACGGGGCCGGGGATATCCTGGAATCTTTTGGCCGGTCCACCTGGTAGGGAGATTATGGCGCGAGGAAAAGTTTATATCGTCGGGGCGGGGCCGGGTGACCCGGGGCTCTTGACCGTGAGGGGCAAGGAGGTCCTCTCCCGGGCGCAAGCGGTCGTCTATGACGCGCTCGTCCATCCCCGGATACTGGATTATGCCCCAGGGGACGCGCAAAGGATTTTCAGGGGGAGCCAAGGCAAAAAAGGGGCCTTGAGCCAAGAAGCCATCAACGCTCTTTTGGTTCGGCTGGTCCGGCAGGGAAAAAATGTTGTCCGCTTGAAAGGCGGCGATCCCTTTGTTTTTGGCCGTGGATCCGAGGAAGGACTGTTCTTGGCCAAACACAAGATTACTTTTGAGGTTGTTCCCGGCGTGTCCTCCTCCTTCGCGGTTCCAGCTTACGCGGGAATCCCGGTGACCCACCGCGCCATGAATTCCTCTTTCACCGTCGTGACGGGGCATGAGGACCCCTCCAAAAATGAGACCCAAGTGGATTGGGCTCATTTGGCCCAGGATCCAGGTACGCTGGTTTTCCTGATGGGGATCCATAACCTCACGGAATTGTGCAAACGATTGATTGAGGAAGGAAAATCCCCTGAGACTCCCGCCGCGGTGATCCAATGGGGCACGACTTCCCGTCAAAAGACGGTTTTGGGAAACCTCGGCCTATTGCCGAATTTGGTCCGGGAGGCGGGCCTCCGGCCGCCCGCCACGGTGGTGGTAGGACCGGTGGTGTCCTTGAGCCCTGAGCTCCAATGGGTTTCCAAGAAGCCCCTTTGGGGCGTGAGGATCTTGGTGACCCGAACCCCTTCCAAGGCGAGTTATTTGTCCAGCTTGCTCACCGAGGAAGGGGCGGAGGTTTTTGAAATTCCAACGATTGAGTTGAAACCTGTGGAATTGGATCGACGCGGCCGCCGAATCTTGGAAACCATGGGGTCCTATGATTGGATTGTGTTTTCCAGCGCCTATGCCGTGGAGCGGCTGATGGATCAACTCGATAAGACTCCGAGGGGACGGAAATCCCTTGACCAGGCCCGTTTGGCTTGCGTGGGGGAGGCGACGGCCAACAGTTTGAGGGCGTTTGGCCTGAAAGCGAATCTCGTTCCAGGAGATTACAAACAAGAAGGACTTATTCAGTCCTTTAAAAAGAAGAAACTGGATGGCAAGAAAATACTCTTTGTTCGCGCTAAGGAGGGAAGAGACCTGCTGATTCGGTTTCTTCAGGGTAAAAAAGCCAAGGTGGATCTGCTAGCCCTCTATGAAAATGTCGTTCCGGCTGGCGCCAAGGAGAGACTGCAAGACTTGTTCGGCAAAGAGGGCGGGGTGGATCTGGTGACCTTCGCCTCCTCTTCCTCGGTGGACCACTTCTATTCGCTTTTTACCCCGGTCCAACGGCGAAAATGGCTGAAACAGCTGGCAACGGCGGTTATCGGCCCGGTAACGGGGGCTACCGTTCGAAAATGGGGCGGACGGGTGGTGGTTCAACCCCGAAAACATACCCTTCCATCGTTGGTTGGGGCCATTTCCACGAAATTCAGAAATCGAAAGAGTCCTGGAAGCATAAAATAAGGACGGAGAAACGAACATGTCTTTTCCAATCCATCGTATGCGCCGGTACCGTAAGACCAAGGCCCTCCGCCGGCTTTTTGAGGAAACCCGCTTGGGGCCCGTTGATTTCATCCTCCCGCTTTTCGTGGCGGAGGGCCTGAAGTCCCCCGAGCCCATTGATTCCATGCCCGGCGTCCAACGACACAGCTTTTCCTCCATGGTAAGGGAAGCGGAGGGGGCCCAACGGTTGGGCATCCCGGCGGTCTTGTTGTTCGGCCTTCCGTTGAAAAAGGACACACAAGCCAGTCAAGCCTATGCTCCCTCGGGGGTCATTCAAAAAGCCATCCGCCTCCTCAAGAAGGAACTGCCCGACTTGGCCGTGATCACGGATGTCTGCGCTTGCGAGTACACCTCCCATGGCCATTGCGGAATTATTCAAAAGGGGGATGTGGCCAATGACCCCACCTTGGTGCTCTTGCAAAAGATCGCGCTCTCCCATGCCCAAGCGGGAGCCGATATGGTGGCCCCTTCGGACATGATGGATGGTCGGATTGGCGCCATTCGGAAGATCCTGGATCAAAAGGGTCACAAGGACACTCCGATCCTCAGTTACGCGGCCAAGTTCTTGTCGGCCTTTTACGGACCCTTCCGGGACGCCGCGGATTCGGCCCCGGCCTTCGGCGACCGGAAAACCTACCAGATGCCAGCGTCCAACGCTCGGGAAGCCTTGCGGGAAATCGAGTTGGATTTGGAGGAAGGAGCTGACGCGGTCATGGTGAAGCCGGCCTTAACGGCCCTGGACATCATCGCCAAGGCTCGGCAAAAGTTCACCATACCCCTCTGGGCCTATCATGTGTCGGGCGAATATTCGATGGTCAAGGCCGCCGAAAGAATGGACTGGCTCGCGAAAGACAAGGCCATGGCGGAATGCCTCCTGGCCATCAAACGGGCTGGGGCCGATCGGATTATCACTTATTGGGCTAAAGAAGCCGCGAGATTGTTCCACTAATAAGTCGTTCGCTGCTGAAATCCAGGTCTTGAGGATAAATGAAAAAGCCATTGCCCATGAACCGTTCCGAGAAACTTTTCGAGCTGGCCCAAAAACACCTGGTGGGTGGGGTCAACAGCCCGGTGCGGGCCTTTAAGGGCGTGGGCGGGACGCCCCTTTTCATCCAACGGGGAAAAGGTCCCTTTCTTATCGACGTGGATGGCAACCGATACCTGGACTTGGTTGGTTCCTGGGGGCCTTTGATTCTG
>DATKOC010000174.1:0-4944 GCA_035524855.1 bacterium | reverse complement strand
GTTTCTTCCAGTTCATCATGGGCTTTTGGGGCACCTCCTGCGGCCAGCAGGGTCCGCTCTGGTGGGCCGCCCATCACCGCCACCACCATAAGTACTCCGACACCGAGGAGGACGTCCACTCACCGGCCCTGCGCGGGCTCTGGTGGGCCCATTGGGGATGGGTGCTTTGCAAGCGTTACGCGCCCACCAACGAGGAGGCCGTGAAGGACCTCGCCAAATACCCCGAGCTCAAGTGGGTCAACAAGTACCACGGCGTGGCCCCCTTTGTCCTGGCCACCAGCATTTTCTTCTTTGGCGTGCTCCTGCAGCACGTGGCGCCCGGCTTGCACACCAACGGCATGCAGATGCTGGCCTGGGGCTTTTTCACCTCCACGACGCTCCTTTACCACGGCACTTTCTGCATCAACTCCCTGGCCCACATCCTGGGCCGCAAGCGGTTCGAGACGGGGGACCTGAGCAAGAACAGCTTCATCCTCTCGATCATCACCATGGGGGAAGGGTGGCACAACAACCATCACAAGTTCCCCTACGCCGAATCGCAGGGCATCTACTGGTGGGAAATCGACATGTCGCACTACATCCTGAAGATTTTCTCCTGGATCGGCTTGGTCTGGGATATCCAGAAACACCCCAAGGAGCTGTTTGAGAAGGCGCCGACGAAGGCGTAAGCTTGGATATCCGAATTAAAAGGAGGATCGGCCCCGGGCCATCCTCCTTTTTTATTGCCGCCATTCTTGATTGGAAAGGTCAGCCATGCCCGAGGAAATAGAGGTCCCCACCGAGCACCTGCACGAGCACATGGAACACCACGCCCATGAGTCCGGCGAGAAATGGGTGATGGGCGTGGCCTTAAGCTCCGCCCTCCTGGCCGCCTTCGCGGCGGTGGCGGCCCTCCTGGCGGGCTTCCACGCCAACGAGGCCATGATCGACCGCATCAAGTCCTCGGACCAATGGAGCTACTACCAGGCCAAGGGAATCAAGGCCGCCATCCTAGGATCCAAGATCGAGACGCTCAATGTCCTCAAAAAGCCAGTGCTCAACAGCGACCTGGAAAAGGCGAGGCAGTATAAAGACGACCAGGAAAAGATCAGCGAGGAAGCCAAGAAGTTTGAGGAGGAATCCGAGGGCCACCTGAGGCACCATGAGACCCTGGCCCACAGCGTCACTTTCTTCCAGGTGGCCATCGCGGTGGGCGCCATCGCGGCCCTGACCCGCCGCAAGCCCTTTTGGTTCCTCAGCATGGGTTTTGGGGCGATCGGCGTGGTTTTCTTCACGATGGGATTCATGTAAAACCGTGTCACGCAAAGGTTAAAACGAACCTGACTTTTCTTGTGGATTGGGCCTAAAGGGCGTAAAGTCTCCGGCAAATCCCAGCGCCGGAGGTCCTCATGAAGCTTCATGCCCTTTGGGTTTCCCTCATTCTTACCGCCTCCATCCTGGCGATCAGTTGTTCCGGCAACAACCCCACGGCTCCCCAGCCGACCACCACCCCCGTTCCCCCGACCGCCACCAACACGCCTTGTGGTTACCCCGGGACCCTTTGCACCGCGACCAACACCTCCACGAATACCTCCACTTCCACCCCCACCAGCACCTTCACCTTGACCGCCACGAGCACCTCCACCCCTACCGCCACCAACAGCGCCACCTCCACGAATACCGGTACGCCCACCGACACCGCCACCGTCACCCCGACCTTCACCCCCACGGGAACGCCCACCGACACGCCCACCATGACTCCCACCCCGCCTTATCTCTACTCGACCTCCTTCAGCGTGCCCGCCGCCATCAGTGTCGCGGTCAACTCGGCAGGGACGACCGTGTTCGTTGAGGAAGGAAACCAGTTGGAAACCTATACCAGCTCGGGAAGCCCCGCTGGTTCCTGGGGAAGCGGATGTTCCAGCCCTTATTCTTGTACGCCCGGCACTTTTGACGGCGCCATCGGCGTGGCCGCCAATTCGGCCGGGACGACAACCTACGTCTCCGATACCTATGGGGCGAAAATCCAGGTGGGAACGGCTTCGGCTTACGTCACAAATTTTGCCACCCAATACGGCGGAAGCGGCTACCCCGGCCCTTGGGGGGTGGCTGTCAACGCCTTGGGAACCACCATTTTTTCTGCGGACGAGGAATACCAGATACTGGAAGTCCATTCCTTCGACGGCTCCAACGCCGGCCTAGTGACCAGCACTTACATTAACGCCAATGTCTTTCCCATGGGCGTGGCCTGCAACTCCGCGGGGAGCACGGTATTCGTCGCGGGAGAAGGTAGCGGCATCATTTACGCCTATTCCTTCGATAGCACCAATCTTTCACCGGTGACTCAATGGGGAAGCAGTGGATCAGGGGACGGCCAATTCACCTACCCCCGTGGGATCGCCTGCAATTCGGCGGGAACTACGGTGGCCGTGGCCGATTCGGGCAACAACCGCATCCAAGTTTTCTCCTTTATCTCGGGAACCCCAACGCTCCTGGGCCAATTCGGGGGAGGATGTTCGGTGGCGCCCTGCGGAGCGGGCCAGGTCTTGAATCCCTATGGGATCGCCATGGACGGTTCGGGCAACATTTGGGTGGCCGATACGGGAGACCAGCGGATCGAGGAATTCATTCCCTAGGCTGGGAGCGTTTCAGGCCGCCGAAAAACCGTTTCATCCCAGCCTCCCCCTTCCTTCGTTAAAGGTGAGCCGGATCATACCGGCTCACCTTTTTACTTTCTAAATTGAAACTATCAATTTCATCTCCGGGCGCCATCCTCGCGGCGGATTCTTTGGAGAAGGAGGGAAAATGAAAATGGGAATCCTTATGTCAGGAATTATTTGGGGGCTGTTTTTCATCCTGCTGGGAGTGTCGGTCATCGTGAAGCACCTGCTTCACGTGGACATCCCGGTCGTCCGGTTCTTTTTCGCCTTTTTCCTCATCTACCTGGGCGTGCAGATCATCTTGGGCGGGTTCCGCAAGGAATCCCCCTCCCCCAACGTGGTGTTTGACCAGGGAAAGGTGGAAGTGGCGGGGAAGGACGGACAGTACAACGTGATCTTCGGCAAGGGCGTGATCGACCTGGGGAAGGTGGACCTCAAGGACAAGGGCATTACCCTCGAGGCCAACACGATCTTTGGCTCCTCGACGGTCAAGCTCAACGCTGCGGTGCCGACATTGGTGAAGGCCAGCGCGGCCTTCGGCGACGCGCGGCTTCCCGACAGCAGCACCGCCGCCATTGGGACCTCCCTTTACAAGAACAAAGCCTACCGGGAGGGCAAGCCCTGCCTGACGCTCAACTTGAACGTGGTTTTCGGGGAAGCGCGGGTCGTGGAAGAATAAGCTGGAAAAAGATTTTGACCCGGAGGACATTGAGTTTTACTTGGTGCCCTTGGTGTCTTGGTGGTTCAAAGGTGTTGGGGTTTAGTTCGCCCCGAAGTCCTGGTTGAGCGTGATGTAGCCGGGATAATCCAGTGTTTGCCCCTGCACCGTAATGGAAGGCTTTACTTGAAGGCTTATGTGGGTGGGATGGGTTCCCTCCCCCGCGATATTGAGGGCCAGATTCACCATCGAGTCCAGGGCCTGCCCCGACAGCACCTTCGTCAGGTCCAAGCTCACCGTCAGGGGCACGTTGCCGGTCGCCCTCGCCTCAATGTCCACTTCCTTGTCCAGCAAACCCGAGGTCATCCGGTTCCCGTCGAGAAACAGGATCCATTCCATGCGGCTCATTCCCGCGGGGGAGCTGTTGGGATTCTTCGCCTCCACGTTCACGTTGAATTGAAGGGGAAGGGTGCCCTGGGTGAGGCCCGATTGGAGCTTCAAGAGATTCATGGGCGTGATATCGGCGGTGCTGGCCCCGAGCGCGAGTGGGATGCCCACCAGGGAAACCTGGTCCACCGAGGCCAGGCGGAATTGGCACTTGGTGAAGTTCATCATCTTGCCCAGTTCCTGCTGGACGGCGGCGCAACCGCCGAGGAAAGCCAGGAAAAGAAGCGCCAAAGTCCAACGATAACGGGAAAGGTTTCCCAAGGGAGGCTCCTTTGCGTCAGGGATTGGAGCCATTATCCGCTTCGGACAAGAGTTGAAACAACCCCATAAAATTTTTACCACCAAGGGCACCAAGAAAGGCAAGGAATAAGGTCGTCTTTATTCTCCTTGGTGACTTGGTGCCCTTGGTGGTTCAAGTTGTTTTTGATTTTTTTTCCTTTAAGGCATTTCCGGCGCGTAGCCCAAGGCCGGCCCATTCGATGCGCCTCCGGCTTTGCTTGAGCAAAGCCGGAGAATCGCTTACTCAGGGCGGTCTTAGGGCATTTCGGGAGCGTAACCTAAGGCTGGAAAGGGATTGGGCACCGGCTTTTCGCCGAAGCCGTAGTAGATCACCAGGGCCTGGGAGAGGGTGTACATGCCCCGGTCGTAGTGGAAATCCACCTGATAAGTGGGGTGGGACTCCCGCTCGCCCATGCCGGTACCGGCCTGCTCCTGGGGTTCTGCTTTCTTCCTCTCGTATTCCCTCACCGCTGGGGCTGGTGCGCCGACAGCCGAGGGGGCATTGAATCCCTGAGACATGGCGTCGACCGAATTGGAAGCCCGGAGGCCCTCCCCGGACCAGTAACGGGGGGTATAGCGGCAGATGGGATGCTCCTCGTAATAGCGGTCCAACTCCTCCTGGCTCCAGAAGTAAGCGGCCCCGATCACGCCGCAGTTGGCGGCCAGGTCCTTGCCCATCCCATCCCCCATCCACTTGGCGTAGGATTTGGGCTTATTCGTGAAGAAAAAGCGGCGCGATTCGCCCCCGTTCACCTGCCAGCCGGGGATGGTGACGGAGCTATAGGGCTCGATCATCCATTTTTGGCCGTCCGAGATGCCGCTGGGCTTGCCGCTGATGGAATTCAGCCCGTCCACCGTCAGGTTCACCGCCACCCGCACCGGCAGGGGGTTGTAGAGCCTCACCGAATAGCGCTCGCCCTT
>DATKOC010000173.1:0-25129 GCA_035524855.1 bacterium | reverse complement strand
ATTTTCTGGGGCCTGCCTTGGGCCCAAGCGGGACGATGCCCGGTAATAGGCGAGAATCCAAAACAGGTAGACCACTAACCCTATCCAACCATTTTGAACTAGGATCTGCAGAAAATTGTTGTGCAGATGGGCTACTGTCGGTTCCAGGTCCGCGTTATCGACTCGGTATTTTGGATAGACGTCCCCGATGTTGCCCTGTCCAATGCCCCAGGGATGGTCTCGAATGATCCTCAGGCCCGCCGCCCAGATCAGGATCCGGGAGTGGCTGGCATTACGGATATCATGATTCGGGTAGAAAGTGATGCCCAAGTGGGCGACGCTGGTGATCCTGTTCTGTAACTCGCGGGGCAGGATGAAAAAGGATGTACCCATTAGGATCAGGACGATCAGCAGCCATTTGCGGTTCAACCGCCACAGCAATAGGACGAGTCCCACCAGGAAACCGATCCAAGCCCCCCTTGTCTGGGTGAGAAGTAGGCCAGAACCCACCAACGCCGTGGCCCCCCAAAGCCAAGGATTCATAGGTTCTTCCCACAGCAAGAAAATAAGTAAGAGAACGCTTACCATCAACATGCCCCCGAAGACCATCTTGTCCCCCGAGAAGGAGAAAATGCGGTCTTGATGCAGCCAAAAGTAGGCCCAGATTCCATGGGCGGCGCAAAAGGCGGCACCATAGTTGTAAAGGAGAAGCAGCTTTTTGATGTCCTTGAGCAGAAGCGGTATGGCGCCCACGAGGGGGATAAGAAGGAGAGTCAAGGTTTTGTGGACACTGTGGAAACTGTTGGCTGGATCGACGCCGACGAGGGCCCCCAGGAAGAAGGTGGCGAGAAAAATCAACGTGGCGACGGTAAAAAGACCGGAAGGCCAAGCGATCTTTTGCCGGTCCTTCATCCGGAAGAATAAAAACAAGGCCACCGCGACCCAGATAAAATTTTGAAGGGCAATGGAAGCTACGGCCGTGGCGGCGAAGGCGTAGAGCGACCAAAGCACGGGGGGCCGCAGGGTTGATGTTTTTTCCATGAGTTGAAATTATAAAACCCCTTGTAGTGGAAGGGCCAAAAAACCTAGTAAAAGCGGACGCTTGCTCGTTGACAGTCCCCGGCAACGATGTTTAAATAACCAGGCTTTTGGTCGCCATTTCCCGTTCTTTTCATTGTCACCAATGAGACGGGACTCCTTCGGGGGCGGTGGAAAGAAGTGCCGGTGGCGAATCTGGTTCTGAACCATGCCTTTCAGGCATGGAGTTTTAAGTTCGAAGTCGGCGGTTTTGAATTTGTTATTTTCCATCCTGTTTTGGATGGAAAATTTCCACGACTCAAAACTCAACACTTCTAACTCCTAACTCCAGCCGAAGGCTGGAATCGGTTCCTTGGCATGGAGGAAGCGAAATGTCGAAAGTCGTCCTCAAAAACGTCAACAAGGTTTACGCGAACAACGTTGTGGCCGTGAATAACGTGAATATCGAGATCGCCGACAAGGAATTCCTGGTTCTGGTCGGACCCTCGGGCTGCGGGAAATCCACCACTCTGCGTATGGTGGCGGGCCTCGAGGAACTCTCCGGCGGGGAAATCCGCATCGACGACGTGTTGGTCAACGACGTCCCCCCCAAGGACCGCGACATCGCGATGGTCTTCCAAAACTACGCCCTTTATCCCCACATGACGGTGTTTGACAACCTGGCCTTTGGGTTGAAGCTCCGCAAGTATCCCAAGGAAGAGATCAAGCAACGCGTGTATGAGGCGGCCAACATCCTGGGCATCCAGGAACTTTTGAACCGCCGCCCCAAGGAACTCTCGGGTGGACAGCGCCAAAGGGTCGCGGTCGGCCGCGCCATCGTCCGCAAGCCCAAGGTGTTCCTCTTCGACGAACCCCTCTCGAACCTGGACGCCAAACTGCGCGTCCAAATGCGCGCGGAAATCTCGAAACTGCACACGCGCCTTCAAGCCACCATGATTTACGTGACCCACGACCAGTTGGAAGCCATGACCATGGGCGACCGTATCGCGGTCATGAAGGACGGTTACGTGCAGCAGATCGCCGATCCCATCACGCTCTACGAGAAACCCGTCAACAAGTTCGTGGCCGGTTTCATGGGAACCCCCGCCATGAATTTCATGGAGGGCAGCCTGAACAAGAAGCGCACCGGACTTTACTTCAACGAGGAAAACTTCGAGATCAAGGTGCCGGATTCCATGACCAGCCAGGTGGAAAGCCACGTGGGCCGGGATGTCATCCTGGGCATCCGCCCGGAGGACATCCACGACAAGATGGACGCGGCGAACGCCTCGCCCGATAACACGATCAGCGCGACGGTGGAGATCATTGAGCCGCTGGGGGCGGAGGCCTACCTCTACCTCACCACGGGGAAGAGCCCCTTCATCGCCCGGGTGGACAGCCACGACCAAATCGAAATCAACCAAGACATTGAGCTGGTCTTCAACATGCAGAAGGCGCACATTTTCGACAAAGAAACGGAAAAGTGCCTGACGAACTAGCGGCAGTTGGCGGCTAGAAGGTTTTCAAGCACAAAAACCGGGGTGGAAAACCGCCCCGGTTTTTGTGTTTCTGGGTAGAATCTCCCCCTGTCAGGCGGGTTTGGACGACACCAAGATTTTAAGAGGTTTTTATGAAAATCGCTGTTGTGGGAACGGGCTACGTGGGGCTGGTGACGGGCTCCTGCTTCGCCGACTTGGGCAACCACGTGACTTGCGTGGATGTGGACCGCCAAAAAATCCAAGCCTTGAAAAAAGGCCATATTCCCATCTTCGAGCCGGGCCTGGAAGAAATCATCAAGCGCAACCGGGGAAGCCGCTTGTTTTTCACCACCGATCTGGCCAAGGCCGTGCAAGCCTCCGACCTGATTTTCATCGCGGTCAGCACCCCCCCGGGGAAAAACGGCGAGGCGGACATCACCAACGTGAAGGCGGTGGCAAAGGGCATCGCCAAGGCCATTGACCGCTACAAGATCATCATCAACAAGAGCACCGTGCCCCTGGGCATGGGCGATATCGTCACCCAAATCATCATCAAGGAGGGGCCCAAGGACGTCTCCTTCGACGTGGTCTCGAACCCTGAGTTCCTGCGGGAGGGGTCGGCGGTGTCGGACCTCCTGAGGCCCGAACGCATCGTCATCGGCGCCACGCGCCGGTCGGCGGCCCAAAAGGTCGCTGAGATTTACAAGCCCTTGCACAGTCCCATCCTCATCACCGACCTCAAAAGCGCGGAGATGATCAAATACGCCTCCAACGCGTTCTTGGCCACTAAGATCTCCTTCATTAACGAGATCGCGAATCTCTGCGACAAGGCCGGGGCGGATATCCTTCAGGTGACGCGCGGCATGAGCTACGACTCCCGCATCGGGGGACAGTTTTTCAACTCCGGGCTGGGTTTCGGGGGAAGCTGTTTTCCCAAGGACGTGGCGGCCCTGGTTCACATGGGAAAGGCGAACCGCTATCCCTTCCGGATCCTCCCCGAGGTTTTAGCGATCAACCAATACCAGCGCAAATTGTTCCTGGAAAAAGTACGCAAAGCGGTAGGACCTCCCCGGCGCAAGACCCTCGCCGTTTGGGGCCTTTCCTTCAAGCCCAATACCGACGACATGCGGGAAGCCCCCTCCCTGGATCTTATCCCAGTCCTTGTGAAACAAGGGGCCCGCGTCAAGGCTTATGACCCGGTCGCGATGGAGAAGGCCAAACCCTTCCTGAAAGGGGTTAAGTTCTGCAAGAATCCCTATGAAGCCGCGCAAGGGGCCGATGCGGTCCTCGTCCTGACTGATTGGAACGAGTTTAAGCAAATCGACTTCAAGAAATTAAAGACTGTCGTAAAACAACCCGTTGTCGTGGATGGACGCAATATGTATGAGCCACAGGAGATGGCGGAAAAGGGTTTCGTCTACCACGGCATGGGCCGGGGCGAAGTTTCCAACTTCTAAAATCCGTTGTCCGGGCGCGACCTGACAATAAAACGTAAATTAAGCCGTTTTGAGGGGTTTTCATGAAGATCGCGTTATTGGGATCCACGGGAATGCTGGGCTCGAAGATGGCCGAAGTGGCAAAGGCCCGGGGCCACGAGGTGCTGGCGGCCCGTCATTCTGAAGTGGACCTGGAACACCCTTATACCATCGAGAAGTTCTTCAACGAAAACAGCTTTGACATCCTGGTGAACTGCGCCGGATTTACCCGTGTGGACGCCTGCGAGGAAGCGGCCAAGTTCTCCCTGGCCTGGAACGTGAATGGCGTCTCAGTGGGCTGGCTGGCCAAGTACTGCAAGAAGTTCCAGCGGGTTTTCGTCCACTATTCCACGGATTATGTTTTCGACGGGGCGAAAGAGGGAGCTTATATCGAAACCGACCCTGCCAGACCCCTCAATGTTTACGGCAAGACCAAGCTCCAGGGTGAGAAACTGATCCTGGCCGAAAAGCCGGTTTTTTACCTAATCCGGACCTCGTGGGTTTATGGACCCCGGGGCGTCAATTTCGTCGACAAGATGGCGGAACTCATGCAAAGCAAACCGAGGGTCGAGGTCGTCTCGGATCAAACCGGGGGACCCACCTACACCGGCGACCTGGCCCTTTTCACCCTTGAACTTCTCGAAAAGAAGGTCGAACCCGGCCTCTACCATTTCTGCAATGAAGGTGCCGCCTCCTGGTTCCAATTCGCCAAGGAAATCCAGAAGCAATTGGGCCTGACTTCCTGCGACGTGGCGCCCATCCTCAGCGAGAACATTTTCCGGCCCGCCCAAAGGCCCGCAAATTCCAGGTTCGACCTTTCCAAGGCTTCCAAGGCTCTGGGTCACGGGTTCCGGCCTTGGCCGGAGGCCCTCGGGGAATACCTCAAAAAGGAATACCAAAATGGCCGCGCCTGAACTCTCCGTGGTCATTCCCGTATACAACGAGGAAAAACGCGTCAGCTCGGCCTTGGAAGGGGCCATTAGCTACCTGAAATCAAAAAGGATGAGCGCCGAGATTCTCGTGGTGGATGACGGATCGAAGGATAAGACGGTGGAAGTCGTCCAAAGTTTCAAGCGCAAGTGCGGGGCCAAGATCGGCCTCAAGGTCATCCGCCAGCCGGTGAACCGGGGAAAAGGGGCCGCCGTCCAGACGGGAGCCTTGGCGGCGAAAGGCCAGGTTGTCCTTTACATGGACGCGGACAACGCCACCCCGCTGGAGGAATTCGAAAATTTCCGGCCCGCCATTGCCCGGGGCGCCGAGGTGATCCTTGGAAGCCGGGCGGTGGATCGCAAGAAGGTTAAGGTGCACCAGCCCATCTACCGGGAGGCCATGGGGCGCGTTTTCAATCTGCTGGTGCAACTATTGGCCACGCCGGGGCTTTGGGATACCCAATGCGGTTTCAAGGCTTTCACTCAAAGGGCGGTCAAGGCCATCTTCCCATTCCAGACGATCGAACGTTTCGGGTTCGACGTGGAATTGCTTTACATCGCGCGCAAAAGGGGATTTAAGACCGAGGAAATTCCTGTCCATTGGTACGACTCCCCCGATTCCCGGGTGCATGTCCTGCGCGATTCCATACGGATGTTCCTGGACCTGCTGGTCATCCGGCGGAACGACATGATGGGGCGGTACGACGGAATGGGTTCCATTGAAAATGGGGATCAGGAAATCTTGCGGTAGGGGGTCCAACGAAGGATTTCGTTGATGTGGGGGTCCCCGATTCGCTGGTAGTCGTGGCCGTGAAAGTTGATCTTATCCTCAATGGGCTCACCCTTATACCCGATGACCGCCACCTTATCCGCTTGTGAAACCAAATCCGCGTACTCGGGGATCAAATCCCCATCGAAATTCCCGATGATGACACTTTCCTCGCTTAAGGCGTTCGCGCTGTAGTTTGGGCCGTAATTGGAAATGCCGCGGTACAGCCCATTGGCCTTCATGTCGCGGATCAGCCAACGAATTTCCCTTAACCCATCCGGCCGTCCCAGGAAGGCGTATTGGTGCCAGGCCGACCGCAGGAGAAAGAGAGCCGCCAACCCGAACAGGGCCCATTGGAAATATTTTTTTTCCAACTTTAGCAGGAGGAAAGTGAAAAGGTAACCCGTCAGGAGCGAAATGGAAATGGCCGAGGTGTGGAGGTAGCGGCGGACGTTGAATATGTTTTGGACGGATTCTCGGCTAATCACCACCGCCAAAATATTAAGGAAAAGGAGGGATGTCAGGAGGAACAGGCCGGCGTTTTTTTCAACGAGGGACCTCCGCAAGATCTTGTAGGAGAAATAAAGGACGGCGAGGCCCAACCCGGCGAACAGCAGATCGACAGGACCGGCGCAATGGACCCCCCAATAGGGGATGGAGCGGTAGAAATAAATGTCGGTTGGAATACGGGAAAAGGGATGGGCGTCGAAGTAAGCGAACAGGGCCTTGCGGCACTCCTTGAGGTTGCAAAACATTCCCCAGGGGTCGGCGAGCTTGGAAAAATCCCTGTAACCGGGATGGGTGAGTCGGTAGAGGATTTCGGGCCAATAGCCGAGCAATAGGCCGGTCGCCGCGCCCAGGGCGAAAAGAGGCTTTAAAAGACGCCGGAAATCACATGCTGGCGTGTGAACGAGGGCCATGGCCAACAGGCAAGCCCCCACGGCGGGAAGGCATTGCTTGCCGACGAATAAACCGGTTCCAACCACCCAGGAAAACCAAAAAAAACGCCAGCCGGTGGGTCCTTTCTCCAGGATGACATAAGCCTGCACCAGCACCAGCATGGTGATCATAAAACTTCCAGGGTAGCCGATATAGGGAACCGTCACGTAAATCAGGGTGTAAGGGACGCTGATGGCCGCCACCAGGCCCGCGGCAACGCCGTGAAACTTCGAGGTGGAGCGGGTGAGTAAATAAACCCCCAAAGCCACGGCGATGGCCCACAAGAAAAGGCTTTGCCCGGCGGCCAGGGGGATCGAAGGGCCGAAGACCTTGAACAACAAGGCGGTGAGATAGGACTCGGTCGAACCCTGGTGGGTCTCACTGTAGAAATAAAAAGGCCGGTCGCCCTTGAGGATGCGCAAGGGCATGAGGTAACAAATGCCCGGGTCGGAGCCGAAAAAAAGGTCGTAGCGGAACAGGAAGGGGAAACGCAGGAGGAAGGTGAGGGCGCCAAAAAAGAAAGCGATAACCGAAGGGGAATAGGGGAGGCGGTCCAGTCTGTCCCTCAGTTTTTCAATCATTCGCGCCCTTGGCTTGGGTTTCTTCCGGGAATATTGGGATAGGTTAACCCGGCATAATAGTTCTGTCACGAAAAACAAAACGATGTTAAAGTTTCAAAAATCCCATCCGAGGTTCCGATGAGTCCAATCGAGGGCCGCTCGCGGCGGGTCACCCATAACACGCTTTTCCTGTATGGGGCCGAGGCGTCCGCCCGTTTTTTCTCCTGGGTCCTGCTGGCCTATTTGACCCGTCATTGGGCGGGGGTGGGCACTTACGGCCAATACGCGCTGGCGGTGAATTGGGTCTCCATCCTGGCCATCTTCAGCGACCTGGGTTTGAACCTGCTGGTCGTGCGGGAGGTGGCGCATGACCGGGAAAAGGCCCTTTATTACCTGCGCTACGCCATCGCGATCCGGTCAGCCTTCTCCCTGGCCTTTTGGGCCGTCCTCATCGGCGTCTCCTTCGCCTTGGGTTACGAGCCGGTCCTGAAAATCGGGATGGCCGCGATGGGACTGCGGATCCTGTTGGACTCCATCGCCGGCGGCTATGTCTACCTGTTCCAGTCCCACGAGCTGATGGGTTTTTACTCGCTGAGCAACATTTTATCGGCCGCCACCCGTTTGGCGGGCGTGGTGGCGGTGGTGCAGATGGGGGGCGGGGTCATTGAGGCCTGCTCGATCTGGACCCTGGCCAGCGCCGTCGCCCTCTCGGTCCTCGTTTGGAAGGGCCGCCGGCTGGGTTGGAAGCCCGACTTTTCCCAATTACGCCTGGCCGAGGCGATTTCCATCCTCCGCCAGTCCATTCCCCTGGCCACCTTTGGCTCCCTGCAAATGCTTTATTACCGGGTGGACTCGATCATCCTGAAAAGCCTGTCGGGGAACGAGGCGGTGGGTTATTACGATTTGGCCGCGAAGGTTATCTTCTTCATCCTCTCCTTTTCCCAAATTTTCGGAACGGCTATTTTCCCGGTTTTCTCCTCGGTCCGGGATGACGCCCAGGCCTTCGGCCAAAAAGCCGGCCGGGCTTTTAAGTTTCTTTTTCTCCTGGGCGTCCCCGCGACCGTCGGCGGGGTCCTCTTGGCCCAGCCCATCATTCTTTTCATCTCCGGGCAGAAATACCTCCCCTCGGTGCCCATGTTCGTTGTTTTGATGTTCTCGGTAGGCTTTTATTTTTTATGCCACATCTACGTGATTTCACTGGCGATCTACAATTCCTTCCGTCTCAACCTCCAATTCGCCGTTCTTTTTGTCCTGAACGCCGGGCTGAATTTCCTCCTCATCCCCCGAATGGGGGGTGTGGGGGCCTCCTGGGCCACGGTTATCTGCGAGGCTTTCGGGATTTTCCTGGGTTTCAGCCTGGCGGCCCCCTATCTCCAAGGCCTGCGGTGGCTTCCACTCATTCGGCCCCTCCTGGCTTGCCTAGGGGCCTCCGCCCTCATGGGGTTTGGAATCTGGCGGGACCCGCGGCTCTACTGGCTCGGCTTGGGGCCGCTGGTTTACGGGACGGGGCTTTGGTTGTTCCAGGGATTGGAACCCGAGGATTGGAAAAGCATTTATTCGGTCTTTAGGAGGGAAACCGCGTGAGTTTTCCGGAGCCTTCGCCGGCCTCTCGCCTCCAACCCGAAAGTTTGCGGGTGGACCCGGATCGGACCTACGCCTTTAAGTCTTCCCTCAAGACCACCGTCGTTTCGATCATTGACATCCTTGGGGGATGGTTCTTCCCCTCGTCCCATCCACCCATCGACTGGAATTCCCTGAAAAAAGTCGCCGTACTGCGGCTGGACCACCTGGGCGATGTGATGATGGCCTTGCCAGCGCTCCAGGCGCTGGAAAATGCGCTGCCCAATGCCGAGGTGGATTTTTTCATCGGCCCTTGGGCGAAGGATGTGCTGGATATCGCCGGGCTCCGGGCTACGCCCAGGATTTTCCCGGCGTCCTGGTTCACGAGGGATGGAGGCAAAAAGGGAAGCGTCAAAGAATTGGAAGGTCTTTTGAGGGAAGGGCGGTATGACGCGGCGGTTGAACTCCGGGGGGACTCCCGGCACCTCCTGGCCATGTACCGGGCGGGTATCCCCACCCGGGTAGGATTGGCTAGGACGGGTTTGGGGTTCCTGCTCACCCATCGCGCGACTTACCGGCCCGGCCAGCATGAAACCCAACGGAACTTGGACAGCTTGAGGCAGGCTGGGATCAACCCAGCCTCCCCCGAAGAAGTTCCGCGGCTTTATCCCCGAAAAGAGGACGAACAGGCTCAAAAAGAAGTTCGCCAAAAGCTGGGGATCACCCGACCGGTGATCGCCCTCCACGCCGTTTGTTCCGCCCCCTCCAAACGCTGGCCCCTTTCCAACTGGCAGGGCCTGATCGACCGATTGCCGGAGGAAATGGACATCGTCCTGATCGGCACGGAGGGGGAAAGGCCCGCCATAGAAGAAATCCAAAAGGGGTGCCGCCGAAAACCCTTTGTCACGGCCGGGTTGCTTACCCTGCCCGCCTTGGCGGCCTTCCTGAAGGACTGCCGCCTCCTGGTCGGGGTCGATTCGGGGCCCGCCCATATCGCCGCCGCCGTCGGAACCCCCGTGCTCTCCCTTTATTCGGGGACTAATCGGGTGGAACAGTGGGGTCCCCGAGGGCCAAGGGTTACGGTGCTCCAGAAAAAAACGGCTTGTTCGCCTTGCGAGTTGGCGGATTGTCCCATTGGAAATGAATGCATGGGATTGATCCAGATCGAAGAAGTCCTCAAGGCCGTCCATGGATTCCTTCAAACGGGGATAAAGTCGTGAACTGGGGCGGCTTGGTCCATCGCCGGCGGATAGGCTTCGACCTGTTCCTTCTCGCCTATTTTCTACTCGCCCTTTTCACCTATAAAAGTTACGGGATCACCTGGGATGAATGGGATTGGTACATCAGTGGTGAGGAATATCTCAAGCATTTCCTCCACATGGTTCCGGCCGAGCAGGATCATAACGAAATTTTCAGCGACGAGCAGGCCTCCCACAACTACCTTTACCCCGCGCTGGCTCGGGCCTTCAACCATTACCTGGAAGCTGAAAACCTCCACCGGTTCAACATGTTCTTCGCCCTTTTCGCCTTTTGGGTCCTGTTCGAGGTGTTGCTCGACGCCTTCCAAAACTCCTGGCTGGCCCTCCTGGGCCCCTTGACGCTGTACCTGACCCTGCGCTTCTCGGGAGACATCCCGGCCAATCCGAAGGATATGCCCTTTGCGGTCCTCTATTTGTGCAGCCTGGCCGCGCTGTACTTTTATCGGCGCGTCCCTTGGAATAAACTGTCACAGGATTTCATCCTTGGCTCCCTTTTCGGGTGGACCGCCTGTGTCCGCGTCCTTGGGCTGACCCTGCTTCCCGTCTTCCTTTTCTTCCGGCTTCTCGATTATTATGAATTGAAGCGGTCGGGGAGCCGATTGACTTTTCTCAACTGGGCCGCGGAGGAAGGCCCCCATTGGGGCCTGCTTTTCATCGTTTCCCAGTTTTGGATGATGGCCCTCTGGCCCTACCTGGGGAGCAATTACTTCGGGAATTACCCGAAGATCTTCACCGCCTCGAAAAACTTCAGCTGGGACGGCGGAATGCTTTTCATGGGGAACACCATCCACGCCGGGCAAAAGCTATGGTATTACCTGCCCGGCTGGTTCCTGGTCTCCATGCCCCTGTTCGCCCTCGCCTTTTTCCTTTTCTCCCATTGGGTTTTCCTAAAAACGGAAAGGCCCCGGATCCGCCGGGCCTATTTGATCTTCGCGGTCCCTTTCTTCTTGAACCTTGGCCTGTACCTCGTCCTCAAACCGGTGATCTACAACGGGCTACGGCATTATCTTTTCCTGGTTCCCCTCTTTTGCGCCCTGGCGGCCGTGGGTCTGGCCGAATTTTGGAACAAGGCCATGCCTTCCTTGTGGAAGAGGGGCATCCTGTTGCTCGTGGCACTCAACGTGGGGAGCATCCTGGGCCAGTTCGTTCAATTATTCCCCTACCAATACATCTACCTAAACGAACTGACAGGGGGTGTGAGGGGAGGGGCCCTGAAATTCGACACGGACTATTGGGGCGCCAGCCTAAAGGAAGCGGCCCAATGGCTGCAGGCCCATGAGCTTACGGATCCAAAAAAAAACTATCAGGTCCAAACCGACGCCACCGTTTGGCAGGAAACCTATTATTTTTCCTCGAACGTCAAGGGTGGGGGCCCCCAGGATGTGCGGGACCCGGATTACCGAATCGCGCTATATTACAGGCCGTTGGAAAGTCGAGTCGTCTTGACGCCGTCCCCGGAAGACCAAAAGAGGATCATCCACGTGGTTGAGCGGGAGGGTTTTCCCCTAGCCTATGTTTTTAAGATGAAGTAAGGCCTTTCCGCCGAAGGCCGGCGATTATCATGAGCCGAGGAGCTTTTAGTTAATGTTGAAAAAAGGGAGCGTGAAAAAAAGGAGGCCAACGGTTTGCTTGGCAATCCCAACCTATAACCGGGAATCGGTGCTTTTGGATAGTTTGCGGTCGACGCTCCGACTCCGGCCGAAGCCCCATGAAATTCTGGTCATTGATCAAACGTCGGATCACGAGAAGGAAACGATTGCATTCCTGAAGGCGGCCCAGAGGAAAGGCTTACTGCGGTGGTTTCGACAGTTCCCCCCCAGCCTCACGGAGGCCCGCAACCGGGCCCTCGCGGAAACCCGCTGCGACATCGTGATTTTCATCGATGACGACGTCCAATTGCCAAAGGACTTTGTGGCCAAGCACCTGCGTCATTACGCGGAAGAGGACGTGCAAGCGGTGGCGGGGGGCGTTCGCCAGGAGAAAAAGCCCGTCTATCCCCCCGGTCCTCCCGGGGGCTGGCCCCGTTTATTCGATTACAAGTATTTCTCGGTCTACGACCAGCGCCGGACCAAGGCCGTTGCCACCTTCATGGGCTGCAACCATTCGGCGAGGGTGGAACTGTTGCGGCAACTTGGGGGTTATGACACCCGCTACCGTGGTTCGGCGTTCCGTGAGGACACCGACATGGCCGTGCGTATTTGGAAATCGGGGGGGAGGATCGTTTTCGACCCGGAAGCCCGCCTGGTCCACCTGGCGGCCCCCAGCGGCGGCTGCCGCATCCCGGCCCAAAGCCAAAGTAACCCCGAATGGCGGGTGGCCTTCAACAGGCACTATTTCGCCTTCCGCCACCTTTTTCCCCGCTGGGAGTTTTGGAAGCTCCTGTTGTTCCGGGATTTCCGCGAGACGGTCTTGAGGAAGGCAAACGTCCTCAAGCCCTGGAGGATTCCTTGGGCCCTGCTTTCCTACATTTATTCCGTGGGAAAGGCGCTCGGGGAGGCCTTGGCCCGGCGCCGGGAAGATTCACGGACAGCAGGTTCCTTGAGGAAGGCATGAAAAACAGCTTCGACTTAACTGGGGTAATTCCGGCTAATTGTGGGGGCCTTTTGGCGGCCGACCAACGGGAGATCGACAACCCCGACCCCTACCGGCCCGCCTGCCGCAACTACATGGATCGCGTCGAGAAGGTCGTGAACCTGGTGCGCAAGTCGGTTCCGGCCGGCGCTGCTGTGGCCGAAATCGGTTGCGCCCAGGGCAACATGAGCCTGCTCCTAGCGGAGGCGGGTTACCGGATGACGGCTATCGACATTAACCCCTCTTTCCTCGAATACTCAAAGTTGAAGCACGAGCGGGGAAACATCACCTGGCTCAACTCGAACCTGGAGGACCTCGATCAATCACTCAAGTTTGACGGCATTATCCTGGGCGAAATCATCGAGCATTGCGCTTGGCCTGAGAAGGTCGTGGCCGGCACGCTCGCGCGCCTAAAGCCGGGAGGGTGCCTCGTCGTCACCACCCCGAACGCCGAAAAGGTCGGGGAGCATCTGCCGACTTTCTCCAAGTTTGACGGCGCCGATAAGCGGAGGGAGCTGGAGAAAATGCAGTTCGGGCCCGCGGGGGAGGATCATCTCTTCCTGTTCACGATGATGGAAATGAAATCCCTGGCGCCGGAAGGGGCGAAACTAGTGGATTCAGGGTATTTGGGAGGGAGTTTGGCCTTGAACAGCGTTACCCACCATCTTTTCCGGTTATTGCCGATTAAACTCTACCGCCGGATGATCCGTGGGATGGCCGGTATCCCCCTGCTCAACCGCTTCAGCTTTCACAATATTTACATGGTTCTGCAAAAACCTTCCTGATTTCATCAAAAAATTTCGAGGTGGTTTGTTGAGAAATTCCTCCTTTTTTAACCGGGATCCGGACAACCGGAATTTTCTTTGGATATTCCTGTTTTTTTATTTCGTTTTTTCCTTCCTAACCTACCGGGACTACGGGATCACCGGCGATGAAAACGATTGGTATATCAGCGGGGCCGACATGCTCAAGCATTACCTGCACTTGGGAAAGGAAGACGGGATCAAGATTTTCAGCATCGAACAGGCTTCCCATAACTACCTTTATCCCGCAGTCCTAAGGATTTTCAGCCACTCGATCAATCCGGAACGACTTCATTTGTTGAACCTTCTTTTCGCCTCGATCGGTTTTGCCGCCGCTTTTGAATTGCTCCTGGCCGCCTACCGCAATCCTTTCAAGGCCCTGGCCGGCCCCATGGCCCTCTTCCTGACTTTGCGGTTTTCGGGGGACATCCCCGCTAATCCCAAAGACATGCCTTTCGCGGTTCTTTATCTCTTGAGCCTCGCCTCCATTTACCTTTTCCGATCACGGTGGAAAGAACCGACATGGGAGGCCCTGGTGGTTGGGAGCCTCATCGGGCTTACGACTTGCGTCCGGGCCATCGGCTTGACCCTGCTGCCACTCTGGGGTTTCTACCGGTTTTGGCAATATCGGCTGGAGGAAAAACGCCCGGGTCTAGGTTCCTGGATTTCCCGGGAATGGCCCAACTTCCTCATGGTTTTCGTGGTTTCCCAATTTTGGATGATGGCTTGTTGGCCCTACCTGGGCGAGAATTATTTCGGAAATTATCTTTCCATTTTTAAATCCTCCCAAAGATATACCTGGGAGGGGGCGATCATGTTCATGGGGCAGGCGGTGATGAGCACCCAACTTCCCTGGATCTATCTGCCGGTCTGGTTACTGGTGACCCTGCCGGTGTTTCTTATCCTGTTCTTCCTTTTCGCCTGGTTCAAACTCCCCAAAATGGAAAAAACGGCCATGGAACTCTTCGTTTTATTAGGCTCGGCCTTTTTCCTTCAAATCCTCCTTTACTTGATATTACGGCCCGTGATTTATAACGGATTGAGGCATTACCTTTTCTTGGTCCCAATTTTTTGCGTCATGGGCTCCATGGGCCTGTTGGAATTTTTCAAAGGGGGCTGGAAATCTCCTTGGAAAAAGGCGGCGGCTTCGTTGTGCGCCTTGAACCTCCTCTCCATTCTTTTCCAGCTGGCAAGCCTTTATCCCTTTCAATACATTTACTTTAACGAGTTCGTGGGGGGGCTAAGGGGGGCGGCGGGGAAGTTCGAAACGGATTATTGGGGCGCGAGCCTCAAGGAGGCGGCCCAATGGCTTTCGGCCAATGGAGCCCCCGACCCCAACCGGGTTTACCGGGTTAAGACCTGCAGTACGCGGGAACAGCAAACCCACTATTTCAAGCCGAACCTGGTGGGAGACAACGCCATGAAGGACCCGGATTATCAAATCGAGCCGAATAATCCGGTCATGCTGGAGCGGGACCATGTTTCCGCGGGGCAAATCAAATCCCAGGCGATTTTCACGGTTGAGCGCGAAGGGGTGCCGCTTTATTACGTCTTGAAACTGAAATAAGGAAAATTCTACCTAGACAGACGCCAGGACCCGCCGGTGAATGGCGTGGATCCGGTCGGCGATTATCCGGTTCGTGTAGAGTCCCAAGACCTGTTTTATTCCCGCTAAGGCTAGTTTCTTCCGGAGGCTTTTGGAGGCGGCCAATCGCCTCAACCCCTTTGCCAGCTCGCCCGTGTCCGCTTCCTTGAAGATCAGCCCCGCCTTGCCGATGACCTCGGGGATGGCCCCGGAGTCCGAACCGATGACCGGCACCCCACAGGCTTGGGCCTCGATCAGGACACGGCCAAATTGCTCCTTCCATTTAAGGGTTGTGAGGGAAGGAAGGACCAGGACATCCATGGAGTTCAAGTAATCCGGGAGCTTTTGCTGGCTCATCGCGGGAATGAATTTTGTCCGGCCATCCACACCCAGTTCCGCAGCCTTTTGTTCTAGCTCCTGCCGAAGAGACCCGTTGCCGACCAGGAGAAGGGTGGAATCCTTAAGACCCAGACGGGCGAAAGCTTCCAGAAGGCCATCAAGGCCTTTTTCCGGAACCAGCCGGCCCACGTAACCCACGGTGAAGGAACCCAGCCCCAATTCCTTCTTGAGGCCCGGACCTTTCTTGGGTTTAAACAACTGTGGGTTTACCCCGTATTGGGGAATGACTGAAGTTTGGGAGGAAGGGTAGCCAGCCCGCTTCAGCAATTGGGCGGCTTCCTGGTCGCCGGCGATGGCATAGTCCGCCCGCTTGAGGACGTAGTCACGGATGTGCTGGTGGGGAAACTCGAATCTTTCCAGCAGGTTCTCCCAGGTGAAAAAAACCAGCTTCGCGCCCAATTTTTTCGCCGCCCGGGCCGCCTGCCAGGCCGCGAGGCTATAAGGCTCCTCCTCCACATGGATGAGGTCCGGCTGTGCCGCCTCGACGTAAGGGAAAAAGGAGGGATAAAAGTGCCGCTTCACCCTGCCCTCAAAGACGAGGGGTGCGGTGATAATGCGGAACCCTTCCACTTCCGGAGATTGGGGCTGGGGGAACACCCTTTGGCCGGCCTCGGGCCATGACTGAGGCAGGAGGAGCGTCAATTCCACATCCTTGCGCCTGGCCAATAGGCTCAACTTTTCGCGATAGGTGGGGATGACGGAGCTGTGGGAAACCCAAAAGATTTTCATCGCCGGGCATTATAACCGAGAAAGTTTATAATGATCCGGTTCTAGCCCAGTCACCTGAGAAAGGCTTTCCTTGAGGGTATTGATCGTCAAAATCGGCGCCGTGGGGGACGTGATCATGGCCATGTCCATGCTGGAACCTCTCTACCGAAAAGATCCCAACGCGCGGATCACCTGGGTTTGCGGCAAGGCTGTGGAACCCCTCCTCAGGGCCACGGGCAGGGTCCAGGAACTGATCCCGGTGGACGAGGCCAGGTTGTTGAAGGGAAGCGCCCCTCAAAAAATCCTGGCGCTTTTGTCCGTCTGGTTGAAGCTCCGGGGACGGCATTTTGACCTGGTCTTGACGGGGCACTCCGACCCCCGTTACCGGTGGTTGGGCCTGGCTTGCCGGGCGGGCGAGCGCCGGAGCTTCAAACCGGTGGAAGAAAAGGCCTTTCCCGTACCGGGACGGTACCATGGCCACGAGTATGCCCGGTTGGCCAGGGGAGGGGAGGTTCCTTATGAACCGGCCGGAAACGGCCTGGTCCTCCAACCGCCTCTGCCCGCCGAAATTCAAGCCGCGCTGCCCAAGGCGGGTGGACCCCTAGTGGCCCTGGCGCCGGGTGGCGCCAGGAACGTAATGCGGGACGACGCCCTTCGCCGCTGGCCCTTGGATCATTACGTGCGCCTGGCTTCTTTCCTGATCGGGGAGGGGATGTCGGTGGTTTTGACGGGGGCTCCCTCCGATGAGTGGGCCCGTAAGCCTTTCGATGGGCTTCCGGTCATCGACTTGGTGGGAAAAACCAGCTTGACGGATTTGGCGGCCCTCTATGGCGCCTGCCGTCTCCTCATCACTCACGACAGCGGTCCGCTGCATTTGGCGATCTTGGCGGGCACCTCCACACTCTCCCTTTTCGGCCCGACGAGGCCTGAGGAAAAAGTGCCCTCCAATCCCAAAAATAGGGTGATTTGGGGCGGGGAACAACTGGCCTGCCGTCCCTGTTATGACGGAAAAAACTACGCGGTTTGCTCCTCGAACGACTGCCTCAAGACCGTGACGCCCGAAATGGTCCTTGGCGAGGCACTGGGAATGATCGGAAAAATCTGAGGGCTTTATTGAGTGCGGCGGGTTTCTCCCGGCGAGCGGACCCAAAGCCGCATGGCCAGGAAAAAGAGAAGCCAGTAGTCGAGCCGGGGGAATGTGGAAGTGAAGTTCATGCTCACCACCAAGTGGACGGCCAGGCCGGCGGCCACCAGAATCAATAGATCTTCGTCCCCACAGGCTCCTGCCGCACTCCGGATGGTCCTGAAAAGGGCGTAAGCGAAAGCCAGGAAGCCCACTAACCCCGATTCCACCCCGATCTCCAGCCACATGCTTTCCGAGGATTGGCCCATTCCATGGAGCACCTTTCCATTGGAAGGCGAAGGAATAACGCCCCTTCCCAGTAAAGGCCGTTCGCCCCATAACCTCAAACTGTTGATGACATTTTGAAGCCGCCAACCCTCACTGCTGTCCTCATCTGGCAGGCGGCTCACCACGGCCTTGGGCCCCAAGGGCCCGAGGAGGAAACCGAAATAATCCCTCGGTCCCTGGGCGACGCAAAGACCCAGGAGGAGAAGGACCCCCACTAAGATGATTTTTAGCGTTTTTTTCACCAAGGACTTTTGGGAGAGGATCAGGCCGCCGATGAGCAGGGCCAGGAGGGCCAAGGTCACCCCTAGGATGGCGCTGCGGGAACTGGTCATGAAAACGGCCCCCAGGATGAGGGCGGGAACAAGGAAGCCGGTCCATCGGTTGTTTCCACGGCCCCAGGCCACCCAAACAGGAAAAGCGAAGGCCAGGGCGCATCCCGCATAGGAAGGCTCATAAAAAAAGGCGTGGGGCCGGTAAATGGATGTGTCGTTGAATTGGCCCGCGGGCTGGGTGTAACCGAGGAACAGGCCACCTAGCCCTATTTTCATGGGTTCGCCCGGGGTGAAGGAGGAGAGATGGATAAGGTCCCGGAACCAATAGAGGCCCAGGAACTGTGCCCAAATTGAGAGGGCGATCGCCGCGATGCCGAAGTAAAAGCCCCTAGCCAGGGCATCGTTGAAGCGGGGGCTTAAGACCACCAAGAGGGCCCCTCCGATATTAAAGAGGGCCCAGACGAGCTTGAGGGTGGTGTTGCCCGGATTCTCGCTGAAAAGCGTGGCCAGCGCATAGGCGGCGAAGAAGGGAACCCAAAACCGGAAGATGGGCCAACCTGAATCTTTTTGATTCCACTGGCCGCGAGGGTCAGAGAGGAAGTCTCCCACCACGGGTAAGGCGGCGGCCAGGAGCAAGAGTTGTCCCAACCGGAAATTGAGCCCGTGAATCCGGAACGCGAAGAAGAGGTCGCTGCTGGATAGGAAATAAAGGGCGCCAAAAAATCCGGCCACTAGGAAGTCTCGGGGATTTCCCTTAATCCGGGGTGACGAAGCGGGGGTCATCGAGGAGTTTTTATTTGGGGACATGAATCTGGGGATAACCTTCTTTAAAACTGGGTTTCGGCATGTATACTACCAAAATCTCACGTTCATCACGGTGCTTTCTCAAAGGGGAATCGATTGATCATCGGCATCGACGGAACCTGCCTTCAGGGCGTCCGAACCGGGGTGGGATGGTACTTGACCCATCTCCTGGAGGCCATGTCGCACATCCTGGAGGAGGATAAGGTCTACGTCTGGATGAACAACCCTACCCCTGAGGAAAGGGACCGGGTTTTCGACAACCGTTTCGTGGCCGTCAATTCCACCCATTACCCGGCCGCGGCGCTCAAGCTGACCTGGACCACCCTAGGGACCCCCACCATCGACACTCTCGTGGGCCGGCCAGCCGACGTTTACTTTTACCCCAATTACCTCCCGGTGCCCCAAAAGCAAGGCCGGAAGGTCCTCTACGTGCACGATTTGACCTACCTGACCAACCCCGAATTGGCCTCGCCCGAGGCCGTCAAGACGCTGGGGCCATCCCTGGAAAAACAAGAGGAGAAGGCGGACCTCATCCTCACCTGCTCGGAATACAACCGGCAGGAAATGCTCAGGCACTTCAAAGGCCTCTCTGAGGGCAAGATCAAGGTCATCCCCCACGGGCTCCCGGACAACTTCCGGCGTCCGGCTTCCCACGACAAGGTCCAGGCGATCAAGGACAAGTACCGGCTGGATAAGCCTTATTTCCTCTCGGTGGGATCACTGGAACCGCGCAAGAATCTCCTGCGGTTGGTCCACGCTTTCCTGCTTTTCCGGCAAAAGTACAACCAGCCGGTGGACCTGGTCCTGGTGGGTCGGAAGGCCTGGATCGGGGATGATTTCATGCATTTCATCCTCTCGCCCCAACTGGTGGATAAGGTCCGCTGGGTGGACTACGTCCCGGTGGAGGACCTGCCGGGCCTCTACACCAGCTCGGAAGCCTTCCTTTTCCCCGCGCTCAAGGAAAGTTTCGGCATGCCGATCCTGGAGGCCATGGGATGCGGTGCGCCGGTGTTATGCTCCAACGCCGGGGCCATCCCTGAGGTCGTCGGGGACGCGGCTTGGATGCTGGATCCCCGCAACGTGGCGGAATGGGCGGAGGCCATGGAAAGGGCCATGACCGAGCCTTCCTTCAAGAGCATGGTGCGGGAAAAGGGAAGGGCCCGGGTCAGCCTGTACCAGATGGAAAACACCGCCAAACAAACCCTGGCCGCCTTGAAAGCCACCGCGCAAGTCCATGCCTGAAGAACCCCCGAAGGGGGACGAACCCGTCCCGTCCGAAAACCCGGCGCCGACCCCGGAACCCCCTTCGGCGAGCGAGCCGTCGGAGCCGGACGCCCCGCCGGCCCCGCTGTCCTCCGGGGAACCGAAGCCTTCGGCTGAAGCGGAAGCCCCGGCTACGCCCGCGCCTGAGGCGACACCCCTTCCCCAGGTTTCGGCAGCCGCTCCGGAGGAAAAACCGCCGGCTCCTGAACCTGAGGTGGTAGCCCCTCCGAAGATTCCCCGTCCCCGCCGGCCGAAGGCCAAGAAAGTGAGCCCGGATTCGGCGGCCTTGTCTCCTTCCGCTGAGAATGAACCGGTTAATCCTGGGCCTCCGCTTCCGGAGCCTAAACCCAAACGGAAGAAGCCTGTTCCCATGGCGAAGAAACCCAATCCCGTCGTTCTTTCCATTGATCATGGTCAGGCGTCAGAGACCCTCGGTTTTTTCCTGGGGCAAAAGCCGAAACCAGCTCCCCGAAAAGGCGCCAAAGCCAAATCGAAAGGGGCGGCGCGGACCAGGTCCCCGCGGAAAAAGCTCCGGCGTATCTTGCCGGCTCCGGAGGAAACCCGGGATTTTACCCCTCCTCCAGGCGGTTACTTGCCCCTGCCTTCCCCCCGCGAGACGAAAGAAGCCCCGACCTTTTCTCTGTTGCGGAAGCTGGAGTGGCAATTCGAGAAGGCCTTGGACGAGCCGAAAGTGTCGGTGGTGGTCGTCAACTACGACGGGGTGGATTTCCTCTGGAACTGCCTCTTCGCCCTTAAAACCCAAAGCTATCCCCCCTACGAGATCATCCTGGTGGACAACGGCTCGAAGGACGCCAGCGTTTCCTTCGTGAAATCCAACTACCGCCAAGTCCAAGTGTTGGAATGCCAGGACAATTTTGGCTTCGCCATGGGCGGCAACTTAGGGGTCAAGTACGCCACCGGCGACCTCGTCGTGATCATCAATAATGACACGGTGGTGACCCCCGACTGGCTGGCCCGATTGGTGGAGGATTTCCAGGAGCATTGGCCGAAGGTAGGGGCCCTGGCTTCGGCGGTCAAGTCCAAGCAGGGTGTGGAGCAGGATCGCCCCGAGGACCGTTGGACCCTTAATATCCTGGGCAATCCCGTGGAGGGTTTTTACGAGGACGGGCGGGCGGTTTTTTACCCCGAGGGCTGCGCCTTGATGTACCCCCGCTTCCTCGCCACGGAGGGCCCTTTCGACCCGGACTACTTCATTTACGGCGAGGACGTCTATTGGGGATGGCGTATCCGGCTCATGGGCAAGCAGGTCCGGCGGGCGCCGGACGCCCGGGTTTTCCATGAGCCGGGGGGAACGACCTCCCGTTTCCACGGGTGGAGGATCATTTATTACAAGACACGGAACCGGTGGATGAACCTCTTCCTCTTTTACGAGACCCGGAATCTCCTGAAGGTTCTGCCTTGGTGGGGGATGGAAACCGTTGGCCGGCTGGTGACAAGCCTCTGGAGGGGGTTCGACCAATTCCTGGGCACCCTCCTGGCCCTCGGTTGGCTGGCTTTCCACCCACGGGTCCTCTACCGCAAGCGGTTGGCCTTGCAGGAAAAACGAAAAGCGGGGGATTCCCAAATCCTCCGGTACTTGAGCGGGAGGGTGATGGCGGACAAGGGCCACTTTTCACGGGTAGTGAATTTTCTCTCCCTGGCCTACTGCCTGGTGGTGGGCTTGGAGGTCCTGGAATTCCCGCCGGAGAAATGAGGCTGGAAAATACTCTTATCTTTCGGGGTCTTTCGGGGTAAACTTTGGGCCCTTGGGCTTACAGGAAAGACACGGAGGGCCTCGAATTGGCGAAAACCGATAAAAAAGAAGCAGCCTTCATCGACGATCCCCAGCGTTGCGTGATCTGCAACACCAACCTCACGCTTTACCCCAAGGATTTCGCCCCCTGCCCCCATTGCCAGAAAAGGGTCTGCCGCCAATGCTGGGGCCAGGCCTGGATCTCGAAATCCTTCACGGCGGATGCCTGCGCCCATATTTCCGTCAATGACGGCCTGACCATGGCGCCGATCGTGGAAAAGCAGGGTTTCACCCTGGATTGGCCGAAGGCGATCGTCATCGCGGTCCTGGGCGCCCTGGCCATCGGAACCATCATTCTTATCTTCAATCTTTTCGTTTTCTGACCGGGGGTTCCACTCGGTTTTGCCCCCGCCTGTTCTTCATTCCAGATTAAGAACATCAAGTAAACCATTTTTACCACAGGGGCTCAGGGGTCTCAGGGTAGAACCAATATTTTAAAATTTATGATCATATGCCTTACTCCGTGTACTCTGGGTACTCTGTGGTTCAAATTGGTTTCGGGAGAAACTAAGTGCGCGTCGCGATCGTCCATGACTGGCTGACCGGGATGAGAGGCGGGGAAAAAGTCCTCATGGCCCTGATGGAGCTTTTCCAAGGGGCCGAGCTGTTCACCCTCGTCTACCAGCCCGAGAAAATGGACCCCGTCTTCCACAACCAGAGAATCACGACCTCCCTCCTGCAACGCCTGCCCTTTGGGAAAACCCGGTACCAATATTACCTGCCCCTCTATTGGGAACTGATGGGTGGATTCGACCTTTCCGACTATGACATGATCATTTCCTCCAGCTCAGCCTGCGCCAAATGGGTGCGCAACCCCCGAAAGGCGATGCACGTCTGCTATTGCCACACGCCCATGCGCTATATCTGGGACCTGTTCGACGACTATTTCGGTCCCTCGGCCTCCCCCCTGGTGCGCTGGCCCGCCAAGCTGTTCCGGCCCTACCTGCAAAGATGCGATTTGAGGTCCAACGAGGGTGTCACCCATTTCGTCGCCAACTCCACCGAGGTCCAGGAACGCATCAAGAGGATCTACGGCCGGGAGTCCGAGGTGTTCCACCCGCCCGTGGACGTGGAGAAGTTCAAGGTGAAGAAGGAGAAAGGGGAATACTACCTGGTCATCTCGGCCCTGGTGCCCTACAAGAAAGTGGAGCTGGCCGTTAGGGTTTGTACCGCCCGCAAGTGGCCCCTGTTGGTGGTGGGGAAGGGCAGTGAGGAAAAAAGGCTCCGCGCCATGGCGGGACCGACGGTGACCTTTAAGGGCTGGGCCGACAACAAGGAATTACCAGGTTATTACGCGGGTGCCAAGGCCTTGCTGTTCCCAGGCAAAGAGGACTTCGGCATCGTCCCGGTGGAAGCCCTGGCCTGTGGCTGTCCGGTCATCGCCTTCGGCGAGGGCGGGGTCAAGGACACCTTGAAGGACGGGGAAACGGGGGTCCTTTTCCACGAACAAACAGAGGATGCCCTCATGAGCGCCATTGAGCGCTTCGAGAAAATGAAATTCAGCCCGTCCGACCTTCGGGAAATGGCCATGCCCTTTTCCAAGGGGAAGTTTAAGTACCGGATGCAGGTCTATTTCCGCAAGTTGTACGGTGTGAAGATTCAAGAAGAAAACTTGAAGATTTAATTAAGTTCGCGGTTCGCAGCTCGCAGTTGGCAGCAAAATTTTCAAAGGGCTAGGAAATAGCAATGGGTTCGGATCACGAAAAACTTTTGGTGTGGCAAAAATCGATGGTTTTAATAACCGAGATATACCAATCCTCACGCCTTTTTCCGAAAGAAGAGATTTATGGATTAACAAGTCAGATGAGACGTTCGGCTGTTTCGATAGCAAGTAATATCGCGGAAGGAAAGGGGAGGTATTCGTCTGGCGAGTTTCGACAATTTTTGATACAGGCGCGTGGATCATTACTCGAATTAGAAACTCAAATCCAGATAGCCGCAAATCTTGGATATTTGAAAATTAAAAAGGCGGATGATTTAAAAGGGAAGGCCGTGGAAATTGGTAGAATGTTGAACGGCCTGATTGATGCGGTGGGCCGTAAGAAGTAACCTGCGAGCCGCCAACTGCGAACCGCGAACTTGTTTGGAGGTTGGTTTTGAAGTTTAGGGTCAATTCCATTTTTTCCCTTGTGAGCTTTCTTGGCGATGGTTTTCTTGTCGCTTGCTCCTTTCTATTGGCCAACTGGGTCCGTTTCAGCTCCGGATGGGTCAAAGTGGCTTCCGTCACGCCCTATGCCCACTATCGGGCCTTTCTTTTGCTTTTCGTCGCGGTCCACCTCATCATTTTCAAGTACGTGGGGCTTTACCGCAAAAGACGCGGCATTTCAGGCGTGGATGAACTTTCCAAGATTGTTCAGGCGGTTTTCCTGTCGACCGTCCTCATCGCGGCCTCCACTTTCCTCGTCCAATTTTTCGCCTTCTCGCGCTTGGTCATTGGCTTTTCGGCGGGCTTTGTGGTGGCCAGCGTTTGGGTGGAGAGGCTTATCCTGCGCCGCGTCCAGGTTCTTCTTCGCCGCCGGGGGGTGGGGGTGACCCGCATTTTGGTGGTAGGCAGTGGCGAAACCGCCAAGGTATTGCTTCAACGGATCATCCAGAACACGGGCCTGGGTTACCGGGTGATTGGCATCGTTTCGGAGGGGAAGTCCTCGGGCGGAGTGGAAGGTTTCAAGATCGTGGGGACCCTCTCCCAATTCACTAAGTTGTTGGAGCTGCACAAACCGGACGAGGTCATTTTCGCCCTGCCCGCCTCAGCCCACGGGGAACTGATCCCCATGTTGGTCACCCTTCAGGACACCCAGGTGAAGTACAAGATCGTCTCGGACCTCTTCGGGCTCATCACCAGTCCCCTGGAAAGCGACGTCCTGCTGGACATGCCCATTTTCGAGATGAAGGAAGCGCCCTTAAGCGCCTGGTACAACCGGGCGATGAAACGAATCTTTGACTTTGTCTTGGCCCTTATTGGGGTCATTGTTTTGAGCCCCGTCTGGATTGTCATTGCTATCGGGGTCAAGGTGACTTCGCGGGGACCCATTCTTTTCCACCAAAAGCGGGTGGGGCGGGACGGCCGGATATTCCATATGCGGAAGTTCAGGACGATGAAAGTGGGGACGGAGACGGTGGCCTTTACCGCCCAAAACGACCCTCGTGTGACGAAGTTCGGCGCTTTCCTGCGTAAGACCAGCCTGGATGAGATACCCCAGCTTTTAAACGTGCTGACCGGCCGCATGAGCCTGGTGGGGCCGCGCCCCGAGGTGCCGGGGCTGGTGGAGAAGTTCGAGAAGGAAATACCCCGCTATTTCGAGCGTCACCAGGTAAAGTCGGGCATCACCGGCTGGGCCCAGGTGAACGGCTTCCGGGGCAATACGTCTTTGCATGAGCGAGTGAAGTACGATATCTATTACATTGAAAATTGGAGCCTGCTTTTCGACATCAAGATTATCCTACGGACGGTGTTGGATATTTTGGAGCATAAACATGCTTATTAATATTTTTAGATCGAAATCGAAATTTTGTTTTTGGGTTTTATTTTCATTTT
>DATKOC010000172.1:0-9249 GCA_035524855.1 bacterium | reverse complement strand
GGGAATGGTCTATTACATTGATCGCCTGCCGGTGAAGGTGGACCCCAAAATCTGTTATTTCATCATCCCTGTGATGTCGGTCTTACTTTGTTTCCTGGCTACGCTGTACCCGGCTCGTCAGGCGGCCAAATTAGAACCGGTAGACGCGATAAGGTTTGGGTGAGGCCATGGAAATACTCAGGGTGGAAAACGCGACCAAGGTTTACCACATGGAGGGCGAGGAAGTGCGCGCCCTTCGGGAGGTGAGCTTTACCTTGGACGCGGGGGATATTACGGTGATCCTGGGCCCATCGGGGTCGGGTAAGAGCACTCTTTTGACCTTATTGGGTGGATTGAGCAGTCCTTCGGAGGGAAAGGTTTTCTGCAAAGGAAAATCCCTCTACGACATGACGGGATCAGAATTGGCCGCTTGGCGGAACAAGGTTTTCGGATTCGTCTTCCAATTCCACTATTTGATGCCGGAATTGACAGCCCTTGAGAATGTCATCCTTGCCGGGCAAATTGCCCGCAAAGAATACGGCGATTGCGAAGGCCGGGCAGAGAAACTCCTGGCCCACGTGGGGTTGTCTGACCGTCTAAACCATAAGCCGGGTGAGCTTTCCGGTGGGGAACAGCAAAGGGTGGCCGTGTGCCGGGCCTTGATGAATGAGCCGGAGATCATCCTGGCGGACGAGCCCACGGGAAACCTGGACGCCAAAACGGCGGAGGGTATCCACGACGTGCTTTGGGAGCTTTGTCAGAAAGAAGGTCGGACGTTGATTGTGGTGACACACTATGAGCCCCTGTCCAAACGAGCGGACCATATTTTGACCTTGAACGCCGGACAGGTTACCAAGAAGAAGAGCTAATAAATCAATTTTGAATTGTGAAAAATTTTGATTCCCAGGATCAAAACTACTTAAACTTGAAACTTAGAACTCAAAAATCATAACTCGCGGAGCGAAGATGCTTTGTCAAAAATGCCAACAAAACCCCGCTACGGTTTTTTTCTCCCAAACCGTTGGCAATCAAACCACACAGTCCCATCTGTGCGAAGCCTGCGCTAAGGAAGAAACGCAGGCCTATGGCGGAATGAATCCCTTCAACTTCAACCCCTTCGCGGCCTTTTCGGATTTCTTGAACAACTTCATGGCTTGGGATGAGGGGGCCATCACGGAAGTTAATTCCGGGCGGACGAAGCCCGCTACCGTTGATCCCCAACAGCAATGCCCCTATTGCGGGTATCAATTATCCTTTTTCCGCCAAAATGGAAGATTGGGTTGCACAAAATGCTACGAAGCTTTCAAGACCACCTTGGGGCCCCTTGTTTCCAGCATTCATGGGAACGTCAAGCATGTTCCTGAGGTGGAACCGCCGACCTCCAAACCGCCAGTCGAGGAGCGCCGTTCCCAGAAGCCCGAGATCAAAGCCCTCAGGGAGAAAATAACCCAGGCCATTCAAGGCGAAAACTACGAGGAAGCCGCTCGCCTGAGGGATGAAGTCAAAAAGCTGGAGAACGCCTGAAATGGCATTCGAGGAACTCCTCACCTCCAACAACGATTGGTTTCTGAAAGCGGGCCCCTCCTGCGAAGTGGTGGTTTCCAGCCGAATCCGATTCGCCCGCAACCTGGCCGACCGGAAGTTTCCCCACCATGCCAACGCCTTGGAACAGCGCCAGGTGGTGGATGAAATTCAAAAGGCCTTGAGTGTCCTGCCCCAATTCGGGCAGATGAAATTCATCCGGCTAAACGAAATTTCCTCCCTTGACCGCCAATTCCTGACAGAACACCAACTCATTTCCGCCGAACACGCCGCCAGCCTGGGGGAACGGGCCGTGGCTTTTGACTCCGTGGAAGGGCTGAGTTTCCTAGTCAACGAGGAGGATCACCTTCGCCTTCAGGTCTTTCGGGCGGGGTTGAATCTCAAGGAAGCCTACCAATACCTGGGCCAGATTGACGGTTTGTTGGACGCCCAGCTTCATTACGCGAAAGATCCCGAACTGGGTTACCTGACCGCTTGCCCGACCAACCTGGGATCGGCCATGAGGGCCAGCGTGATGGTCCACCTGCCCGCCCTGGTTTACGCCAACCGCGCCGCCCAGGTCCTTCAAGGGGTGGCCCAGGTCGGATTGACGGTCCGCGGCCTCCAGGGGGAGACCACCCAAATCGACAGCGCCTTTTTTCAGATCTCCAATCAGTCTTCCTTGGGTAAGCGGGGAACCGAAATCGTGGAACACGTAGATAGGGTGGCCCGTCAAATCATCGAAGTGGAGTTGCAGACCCAAAAGGCCGTTTTCCAGCAGGAAGGCTTGAAGCTCCAAGACCGAATCTGCCGGGCCCTGGGGACTCTTAAGAACGCCAAAATCCTGAGTTTAAAGGAAGCCTTGGACGGCTTGTCCGCCCTGAGGGTGGGGGTGGAGCAGAAAATAGTGAAGGGCATCGACTTGCCAAACTTTAATCACCTTCTCATCTTAATACAACCGGCCCACCTGGCTAAGATCGCGGCGAAGGAACTGAAGGGCGATCTGGAAGCTAAGGAAAGGGCTAGGATTCTGGGATTAACCCTCAAAGGCGTCGAGGCGCTTTAAAGGTTCGTCTAGGGCCTATATCATTGATTTATGGCCCTGATTCAGTTCAAATAACCCCCGAGACGCGATTTCCCAAGGAGAACATCATGTTCGAGCGGTTTACGGAAAGAGCCAAAAAAGTCATTAATCCGCTGGCCAAAGAAGAGGCCCGGCGGTTGAACCACAATTTCATTGGAACCGAACACCTCCTGCTGGGTCTAATCCGCGAGGGCGGCGGAGTGGCCGTCGCCGTTCTGGAATCCCTGGGGGTGGACTTGGAAAGCGTCCGAATTGAAGTGGAAAACCTGACCACGCCGTCTTCCGATACCCTGACCATCGGCGACCCGCAATTCACGCCTTCGGCCAAAAAGGTGCTGGAATTGGCCGCCGAGGAATCCCAAAAGCTGGGTCACAACTATATCGGCACCGAACATCTGCTCCTGGGATTGATCCAGGAAGGGGAGGGTGTCGCGGCCCGCGCCTTGGAGAACCTGGGGGTTTCCTACGAGAAGTCCCGTGACATGGTCATCAACCTCCTGGGAGGCACTTTCCCTAAATTCTCGAAACAAGTGAAGAAATCCAAAACCCCAGCGCTCGATACTTTCGGCCGGGACCTGACCCAAATGGCACGCGACGGCAAGCTGGACCCTGTCATCGGCCGTGAGGACGAAATTGAGCGGGTCATCCAAATCCTCTCCCGCCGCACCAAGAACAATCCCGTCCTTATTGGGGAACCCGGCGTGGGGAAAACCGCCATCGCGGAAGGCCTCGCGCAGCGCATAAGGGAAGGGAATATTCCCGAAATTCTTTTGGACAAACGTATCGTCACCCTCGACCTGGCGGCCCTCGTGGCCGGCACCAAGTACCGTGGGGAGTTCGAGGAGCGTCTGAAGGCGGTCATCAACGAAATCCGCCAATCGGGCAAGGTGATCCTTTTCGTGGACGAACTCCATACTCTGGTGGGCGCCGGGGCCGCCGAGGGGGCCATTGACGCCTCCAACATGCTCAAGCCCGCCTTGGCCCGGGGGGAACTGCAGTGCATCGGGGCCACGACCCTAAACGAATACCGCAAGTACATCGAGAAGGACGGTGCGTTGGAGCGACGATTCCAGATGATCATGGTGGATGAGCCCTCTGTGGACGAGACCATCCAGATCATCAAGGGCCTGCGGGACCGCTATGAGGCCCACCACCGGGTGCGCATCACCGACGACGCCATCAACGCCGCCGCCACCCTGTCGCACCGCTATATCTCCGGCCGTTTCCTACCCGACAAAGCCATCGACCTGATTGACGAGGCGGGAAGCCGAACGCGCCTTCGCATCACGACCATGCCTCCCGAAATCCGAACCCTCGACAAGGAAGTCGAGAAGGTCAAGCAGGAAAAGGAAGAGGCCATCAAGACCCAGGAGTTCGAAAGGGCCGCCGACCTTCGCGACAAGATGAAGAAAATGCGCCAGAAATTACAGGAAGAAAAAGAGAAATGGGAAAACATGAAGTCCAAGGAAGAGGCCGTGGTTACCTGGGAGGATATCGCCTACGTGGCCTCCAAATGGACCGGCATCCCCATGATCAAGCTGGGAGAGAAGGAGTCTGAGAAACTCCTGCGCATGGAGGAGGAACTCCACAAGAGGGTCGTGGGGCAGGAGGAAGCCATCTCCTCCATCTCCAAGGCCATCCGCCGCAGCCGGGCGGGTATCGGCAACCCCAAAAAGCCCATCGGTAGTTTCATGTTCATGGGACCCACCGGCGTTGGAAAAACCGAGCTGGCCCGCGCCTTGTCGCAATTCCTCTTTGACGACGAGGACGCCCTGATCCGCTTCGACATGAGCGAGTACATGGAAAAGTTCAATGTGTCGCGCCTGGCCGGGGCTCCCCCGGGCTATGTGGGCCACGACGAGGGCGGGCAATTGACCGAGAAGGTCCGCCGCAAACCCTATAGCGTGGTGTTGTTCGACGAGATTGAGAAGGCCCACCCCGAGATATTCAACGTGATGTTGCAGATCCTCGAGGACGGCCGCTTGACCGACAGCCTGGGCCGGGTGGTGGACTTCCGCAATACGGTGGTCATCATGACGAGCAACCTTGGCGCCCGCGAGATCGGCTTGGAGAAGAACCTGGGGTTCACCCCCGAGAAATCGGATGTGCCTTTTGAGAGCATGAAGAACAAGATCCAGGTTGAGTTGAAGAAGGCCTTCAACCCCGAGTTCCTGAACCGGGTGGACGACATCATCATCTTCCATCCCTTGGACCGCGGCCACATTGAGAAGATCGTGGATATCCAGTTGGCCGACGTCCAAAAACGCCTCAAGGACAAGAACATCACCTTGACCCTGGAGGCCTCGGGCCGCGATTTCCTCATCGAAAAGGGCTACGACAAGGTTTACGGGGCCCGGCAGTTGAAGCGCACCATCCAAAAATATGTGGAAGACGCCTTGGCGGAGGAATTGCTCCGTGGCACCGTGAAAGAGGGCCAAAGTTTAGAGCTGAAGTCGGCGGGAGATAAGCTCGCCTTCGTTTCCAGCGAGGCCAAGCCGGCGGCTCCCGCGGCCGTCTGAACCGGAACTCCCCCCCGTGAGCGCGAAGCCCCATGAGGCTCAAGGGGGAGGACCCAATAGGAGACGTTGGCCTTTCATCCTTGCCGCCTTCTTGGCGGTTCTCGCGGGTCTTTATTTCATTTTCCAGAACAAGATCGTGGATGCGCAATTGCGCCCCGTCATCCAAAGGGAATTGACCAAAGCGGTTAATTCCCCCGTTTCGATCGGCTCGGTCCGCGGAGGACTCACGGGAGACGTGGTCTTGAGCCATGTGTCGCTCACGGTTCCCGGTTCTCCCTGGGAAGCCCAGGTCCAAGTGGAAGAAGTTTCGGTCCGTGTGGACCTTTGGAGCCTCCTTCTTCACCGAAAACCCCTCGAGAAATGCCTGGAGAGCCTGGCCTTCCTGAGACCCCAGATCAACCTCGCCCGCAAGGAACAGGTTCCCGTTCCGGCGGGGCCCGCTGCCGTTGTGACTCCGGTTGTACCTGAGTCGAAGCCGCCTATTCCCCTTATTCCCCTGCCGAAGCTCAGCGTTCAAGGCGGGGATTTTTCAATCCAGGCCGAGAAGACCCCCCGCAAAATCCTAACGGGTTTGAATTTCGACGCCATCACCGAGAACGGGACTATTTGGGGCCTTAACCTCCAGGCCCACTCGCCGGAGAAGGGGGAGGAGGGGATTCTCAAATTCAATGGAAGCCTCCACCTGGAAACACTCCGGGTCGCGGGGAAGGTCATCCTGGAACGCTGGCCCCTTGCTTCCGCCCACAACCCATTGAAGGAATTGGCCGGATGGGAACTTCAATCGGGGACCATCAGCGCCGAAAGCCCGGTGGTGTTCCAGCCTGGCCGGAATATTTGGTACGACGCGAAGGCCGATTTAACCGAGGCGGCCTTAAAATCACCGTCTCCGGCTTCGATCGTTTTTTCCAAGATCAACGGCAGGGCCAACCTGCGTCCGTCCGAAATTGCCATTCCCGGGGAAGCCCGCTTCAACCTGGGGGAAACCGAATGGAAAGCCACCGGCCTTATTCCCCTCGATGGCCGTCCCCTCGCGGTGCGGGCCGAAACCAGCGAATTGTTCCTGGAGAGTGTTTTTAACGAAATCCTGAAACTCAAGAACACAAAAGTGGATGGGACTGGGAAAGCGGCCATCAAGGTCTCGGGACCCTTCACGGAACCGATTATCCAAGGTTCCGCCGAATTGGGGACTTCGCATGTGGGCCGTGGTCAGTTGGATTCCCTCGAAGTCAAGGCGGGTTACGAAAAAGGCATGATCAAGCTCTACCAGGCGGATGGAAAACTCTATGATGGTGATTTTTCGGCGACGGGTTTTATTTCCCCCTCGGGAGAAGGTGACGCTCCCGTTTCCTTGAAGGCATTCTTTAAAGATGTCAACGCCCAAAAGGTCGCGGCGGGGTTGGGGTTGGCGGAAACCGCCGGAGAAATCAACCAGGAAATCCACGTGGGTGGGACCTTGGGCCAGCCGGTCATCACGGCCAACGGCAAAATGGAGTTAAAACGTAAACTCGGCAATTCCGAGATTCCCTATTCCATACAAACGAACCTCCAATTGGTACCCAAAAAACTCGAATTCTCGGCGGTCATAAATAACCGCATGAAACTGGAGAGCTTGAGCGTGGAGGGTGCGGACGCCTGGGACCTGCAGAAATTCATACTTACCACCGGCAAAAAACTGGGCCGATTGACGGGCCAGGGGCGCTGGCCTAAGGACGAAAACCAACCCGTCTCCCTGAGGTTCCAAGGAAATGACCTCTTGTTCTCGGATGTCCCGATTCTCAATGAAGAATTCCCGGATGTGGTCGGGAAAGTCCAATTGGACGCTGAGGTAAGTGGGACCCGGAAGGATATGGCGGTTTCCATCCAACTCTCCGCGCCAGGCGTAAAACTTGCGGATTTGGAACCCGCGCCCATGGAAGTTTCCCTGACCTGGGAACCCGGCTCGAAAATCACGTTCGGTAAATGTGCCTTTGGGGATTATTTCACCGCGTCGGGGTTTTTGGGCTTGAATCCGGATGCCAATATGGATCTAAAACTGGATTCCCAAGGTTTTCCCATTAAAAGCATTGCCGTCATGGCCAAGTGGAAGAACATGCCGGATCCGTTCCAAGGGAAATTTACCGGACACGCCCGATTTAGCGGTCTCCGAAAGAACCCCATTATCGAGGGGAAGGGAATCGTCACCGGCCTGGTGGCGGGGGACTGGTCCGCTAACCAGGTTGATATCCTGATGGGCTTGGAGCAGGGTAAACTCCAGATTAAGAAGCTGAAATTAACCCAAGGCGAGCACGCCTTGACCGCGACGGGCACTTGGGACACCAACGCCCAGCCGGGCCAGATGAGCCTTCGGATTACTGCCCAGGAATTCCAGTTGGGCAAAGGGCCCTACCTCTCGGGCTCCTACCTGTGGGAAGCGAAGACGGGAGACCCCTGGTGGGCGAATTGGACCGGGACTTTCAGCTCTCCCTCGGTTGTCTTGAGGGACCTGAAAAACAAGACCTATCACTTCGCCGATTTTTCCATGGCCGCCGTCTCGGAGAACCAGGTGATTAAAGGGAAGGTCAAAGTTGGGAAGACCATGACTGGAAACGCCACATTGGAACTCCTATCCAGTCCCGTGAAAATTGAGGCGGGGTTGAAATTTGAGTCGGCTCTTCTGGACCAATCGCCGGAGTTAACCCAGTTCCTTCCCGCTTTTCTCAAGATGACCGGGAAGGTGTCCGGGCAAATTCGTCTTACGAACGGGACTTTCGACGACCTCCCAATGGAGGGAAGCTTTACCGTCACGGATGGCAGCATTCAGAAATACAATTTTGACCGGGCGGAGTTGAGTTTTACCGGGAAAAAGTCAAAAGTGTCCCCGACTTTTTCCCTCGTCCGCGATCAGGCAAAGTATGAGCTGACAGGAACCATCGAATCGCCTAAAGCGTTCTGGGACTCCGACGCGAAAATCACGGTCAATGGGCCTTTTCAGAACGAGAAATTCGCGAACATCCTGACCCTCTTAGGGATCAACACGCAGAAACACCGGGTGTCGGGGCAAGTGGATGGAAATCTGTCGATTACGGGGAGCGTCACAAGCCCCACGGTGGGGTTCGCGGTCAGCGGAAAAAATCTCCGCTATGACGACAACCTCGTGCCCTCGGCCGATTTGAATTTCTCCGAGTCGGGGGGAAGGATCCTGCTGGAAAAGAACCAGGTCAACCTGATCAAGGGCCAAATCAGTGTGGAAAGGGGAAGCGCCGAATTCGACCCGGACGATTCCTCGGTCGTTGTCATCGACTTGGCCGGAACCACCATGGGTGTGCCCATCGCTTCTGTTTTCGACCTCACCAGCCGAATTCAAATGAAGGGACGCTTATCCATTGAAGAAAAAAAAGGCCGCCCGGTTTTCGCCGGGATTATTTCCTACCAAGACGCCCGTGAAGGCATGGGGAAAACAAAACCCTTTGAATTGTCCGTCGAGTGGAATAAGCGGGAGCTCGAGTTCAAACCCCTGGATAATGGAAATCCCCAACTTCTCGGCGCCCTCGATTGGTCTCAAGAAAGCAAAATCCAATTTAAAAACATCCACTTGGAAAATTCCCCCGGTTCCTTCGCGGTTGATGGGATTCTTGACCTGGCCGGGAAAAGCCATTTTACTTCTGACGCAAAGAACATTCCCATCCAGGAGGTCGGGAAGTGGATTATGCCGAAGTTTCCCTTGAGTGGGACGGCGAGTTATCACCTGATCTTTGACGGGGATCTTGACAGCCCCGTTTTCACGACCTCCCTTTCCATCGCCAATGGAAAAGTCGGTGAGATGGCGTTCGACCTGTTGGATGGGGAAATCAAATCCAAGGACAATACCCTCTTTCTTGGCAGTGAAGAATCCCCTGTTGTCCTAAGCCGCAAGGGACTATTTAGCTTCACCTTGGAGGGAAGGACGCCGATCGCCTTCACCAAGACCGGTTGGGTGAAAGTTCAAAATCGGGACATGGATATCACCGCCCAAATGGACAAGGGGGATTTTGGGGTGATCCTTCTGGCGGGGCTCGCCGAAAAGGCCTCGGGAGAAATGGATTTCTCGGCCCACGTCGGTGGAACCTTCGACAACCCGGTTCTGACCATGGACTTGGATTTGAACCACTGCCAAATGGTGCCGAACCT
>DATKOC010000171.1:0-8394 GCA_035524855.1 bacterium | reverse complement strand
CCCTCCAGCTTCATCGTGAACCGCTCCAAGGGCTCGGCGGCCTTCAAAGTGGGGAGCCAGGACGACGCATTCTGGACCGCCGCCTTCCCCAAGGCCCAGGAGGAGGAGAAACAACAGGAAACCGCCGAGACATTGCGCCTCTTATATGTAGGATGCACCCGGGCCCAGGAAAGTCTCGTTATCCCGCGCTTCAAACAGGAGAAAGCCCCGGCTTTCTTGCGTCCCCTTTGGGAGAGGTTGGATGCGTCCGGCGTGAAGGCCGTGAAAGTCACCCTGGAAAAAGGCGGGGAAGTTTCCCCTCTGGTTCTGGACCTGGATAAAAACAAACAAAAGGAAGCCTCGGTTGAAGAGAAAGCCCAGGAGCTGGAACGGCTACGGGAGGAACAACAGAACCGAATCAAAGCCCGGATTAAGGTCCCGGCCTTGAAGTCCGTCACTTCGGTGGTCCATTCCGAGGACGATAAATCCGTCCGGGAAGGATGGAACCTTTCGGGAGGACCCGAAGAGGAACCCCTTTCTTCCGCCCAGGAAGAGGCCAAAGCCTTTGGGATGCTCACTCATAAGCTGCTGGAAAAGGGTTGGAATTGGGATAAGCCCTTGCTTGAAAAGGCGGCACAGGCTTGGGCGTTGGAAATAAACCTTTCCGAGGATAAGGCCTTGGAGGCGGCCCGTATGGCCTCGCAGGCCTTGAGCCAGGAGATCCTGCGGCGAGCCAAGAAATCGCCCCATGTTTTCCGGGAATTGCCCCTGACCGGCAAAAGCCCCGATGGGTCATTTTTGAACGCCATCGTGGACCTGGCCTTCCTGGAAGGGGACGAGTGGGTGGTGGTGGATTACAAGACGGACAAGGATATGGAAAAAGACTTAGGGAAATATCGCCAACAACTTGGCTATTACGGAGAATTGCTTACGCGGTTCACTGGAAAAAAGGTGAAGGAATCCTGGCTTTACTTCCTACGGCACGGCGGGCAAGCCGCCCAGGCCGTGAAATAAACTAACCCTTGGGGCTCGTGGCCTTTTGCCAGGCGCCGAGCACCCGGTTGATCTGGCTGAGCTGCCGCGTCCAGCGGGCCTGGAGTTCCGGCGATAAGAGATTTTTCCGCAGGCAGAGGTCGATCAGGGGCACGCACTCATGGACGAGGGCCAAGGAATCCGCGAGGTATTTCTCGGTGCGGGCCACGCTCTGGGAATCCTTGGCTTTGGCCACGGTCTGGGACAGCTCGTGGACCTGGCGCTTGAGGCGGGCCACCGCCTCGTGCTTCAGCGCCCAGGGCAGGTGCTGGTAGGTCTTGTTCACTTCCCCCGCCAAGTCGGAGCAGATGGCCGAGACATCCACGCTTAAGAAATCTGAAGCCGCCAAGATTTCCCCTTTTTTCTAAATTATTTAAACTGAGGTTGCTTCGTCGTTGTCGTCCGCCTATTCGGCGGCCACTCCTCGCAATGACACGTTATTTTAATGTATTGAGCTAAGGTACTCTCTTACTTTTTCCGCGGCCAGGTGGCCGGATTGGCAGGCACCCTCGATGGTGGCGGGAAGGCCGGTCGCGGTCCAGTCGCCGGCCAGGAAGATATTGGGGAAGGGCGTTTCCCAAGACGGGCGGAGGGAATCCGTCTCCATGGTCCATTGAAAGGTGGCGGCCATCTCGCGGGTGATTTTGGAATGGAGCACTTGGACCTGCCGGGCGGCGGGACAACGGGCACGCAATTCCCCCATCGCCAATTCCAACAACTGCGGGTCCTTCAAACCGGCCAACCCCTCGGCCGCGCTGGCGGTGAAGGAGAGGTATTGAGTTTTCCCAACTCCCTCCGGTCCCCCTTTGTCAAAAGGGGGGGCTTCTAAGTTCTTCCCGCTCCAGGCCCAATTGGCGTTCCGGTTGAAAACCCAATCAAAGGTGCCCCCCGAAAGCCCCACGAAATGTTCCTCCGTGACGGGCTGGGAAAGGATGACATGGACGGAAATGATGGGAGATTTTCCCAGTTTCGACAGGTTTTTCATCCCGACTTTGGATCCCTTGGGCCAGAGGGCGGAAAGGGAAGGGGGTGGGACCGCCCAGATGAGGGTGTCGCCGGTGAAGGTTTTGCCGGACCGGGAGGCAAGGCTAAAACCTTTTGAGTTTATTTTAAATTCCTGGATGCCCTCACCCAGTTGGAGCGAGCCGCCTTTTTCTGAGAGATAGGAAGCCACTTGAGGAAAGGCCACCTCACTCAAGGGCCTGGCCACCACCCCCAGGGCGCTGTCCCGCCGGGTGCCGAAGAAGATGCGGTTCAAGACCTCACCCAAACCCCGAATCGGGGCCTTTTCGATGGAGATATTCATCACGGAGTTGCAAAGGGGTCTCCAAAAGCGCTCACGGACTTGGGGGCCCTGGGAGGCCGAGTCCAAGAATTGGGCCACGGTCTGGACGCCCCCGGGAATCACAAAAGGTTTGTCGGAAAAGGCCCGCAGGGCCAGGGCCAAATTGATCTTTTCCCCTAAGGGAAAAGCGTTGGAGAAAAGCAGACCCATGGCCAGGTGGAGAGGGGCCGAAAGATTCGCGCAACGAAGGGAAACCTTTTTCCCGCCGGGAAGAAACCAGGAAAGGCTAAGAGGGTCAATCCAATGAATGGGGTCCGGAACCTGGAGGCGGTCAAAAAGCCGGAGGGTTTCCTTATAACAGCCCATCAGCAGATGCGGTCCGTTGTCCACCGGCGCGGGGAAGTCCCCGGTGTTGATGGAATAGACCCGGCCTCCCAACGAGCCGCGGGATTCCAGGAGATCCACCGACAAACCTTGCTCCGCCAGCGCCGTGGCCGCCGAGACCCCGGCGTAGCCCCCGCCCACCACAATGATTTTTGAAACCATTAAAACCTCTTTACCGCGAAGGCGCGAAGACGCAAAGGGAAGGATAGGAACAAGACACTTGAAAGAAACATGTTTTCTCGGCGTCTTTGCGCCTTGGCGGTGGGAGGGGTCAGGTTTGGATTTTCATGCATGTTTTTAATCCTTGCTCCATTTCCAGGAGAGGCAGCGCCCCGTCGCGCCCAGGACGGAGAGGAGCTTATCCGCTTTTGACAGGGTGGTACGGCCTTTGAGTATGAGATAAGGATTGGCTTTCAATTTCTGAAACAGCTTCACATAAACGGCGGCAATGGCCTCGGCGGTGGGTATCTGGGAGCGCTGGAGGAGGCTTAGGGATCGGCGCGACTTTTCCAGGAAAGACCAGGCTCGGGTGAGTTGAAAATCCACGAAGGGCCTCCATTGGGAGTCGTTCTCCCCTAGTAGGCCGGGGTTCAGGTGGAAGCGCCGGAAGTCCTCCCTGGGGAAATAGGAACGCCCCAAGGCCGCGTCCTCGCGGTAATCCCGCGTGATGTTGACCAATTGGAGGAAGACTCCCAGGTTTTCGGCGTAATTGATGTGGGCCCGGTCCCTAAAACCAAAAATTTCCATGGAGGCTATGCCGGGGCCGCCGGCCACCTTGAGGGCGTACTGGTGAAGTTCGTGGAATTTTCGGAAATGGAGAGGCTTCAAGTCCCGCTCAACACCTTCCAAAATCCGCATCAAAGGGCCTTTCGTCAGGCCGAACACCGGGATGAGCGATTGTAATTTTTGGAACAGACCTTCCCCGGCCCGGCCTTGGAAAGCCCCCTGAAGGTTTTTTTTGAATTTTAAGAGCTTTCGCCTTTTACCGGCCGGGGTCCCGGGACCGTCGGCGATCTCATCCGCTTCCCAACAAAACCGGTACAACACCTCCATGGCTTCCCGCTTTTCCCGAGGTAAAAGAAGAAAGGGGTAATAAAAACTGGTTTTATTCTCGAGAGATTGTGGTTGAGGCTTCATAAGGCCCATTTCCGTCCATTTCGAATGGGTGGATTTTAACAGCGCTCCCCGGAGGAGGGGAGAAAAGTCCACAAGCCGGGTTACATCCCTAAGCGGCTTTGCGCGCCCGCCAATGACTCCAAGTCCCGCGGATGAACCGGTTGGCGGGCAACTCGAAAAAATGGTAGGAAACCGAAGCCGCCAAGGTGGTGAGGACGATCAACAAAAAGAAGCCTCCGAGGAGCCCCGTCTTGCCCAGGAAAGGGCGACTGAGAAAAAGCACAAGGGGATGAAGCAGGTAACAGCCGTAACAATATTTGCCGGGGTAACTCCACAGCTTCAACCAGGGGGAATCCCAGAACGGCAAATGAAGGCCGCCCAATAGGAAAAGAAAAAGCCCGCCGGCTAGAATTTCCGGGACAAAAATTTCATGAAGCGTGTTGTTCTCCCGGGTCCCGAAATAAGCCAGAAGAACCGTTACGCCGCCGGCGAGGCACAAAAACCAACAGGTTTTTTTACGGCATGAAAGGACGGGTCCGTAATTTTGCGCGGCCAGGTAAAGCAGGACGCCGCAGGCGATCAGGTCGAATTTGGCCGGGGAAGCGTAGGATTCAACGAAATCGTTGTGACCCCGGATGAAAAAGAAAAGGACCCGCCAGGCGATTCCAACCAAGATCGTCAACCCCAAGGTGATCCTTAAATTCTTGAGGGATCCCAATTTTGCGAGGGCCCAGGGATAAAGCAGGTAAAACTGCTCCTCGATGGCGAGGCTCCAAAGAATCAGCCAATGGACGGAATAGTTCCAGTCGGGGCGAAGAACTTGAAGCCAATTGAAGGTAAAGGTGGAAACGGAAAGCCAAAACCAAGCGTCATGGTTGCCCCCGGGAGTGAAGTATTCATGGTAGAGGGCCGAGTCGGGCGGGGCGAAAAGGAAAATCGCGGCTCCCAATAACAGGCACAGAAGGAAAAGGGGGATGATGCGCCCCGCGCGGTGGACATAAAAAAGGGGAAGGTCCGGCTTCAAAAGCCCGCCGGTGTCGCGCGCGATCACGTGCGTGATGAGAAAACCGGAGACCATGAAAAAAAGAAAAACGCCGTAAAAACCGTTCACGCAAAACCGTCCCCAAAGCCAGGCCTTCCAAGGACGGTCAAAAGGGACGTTGGAGTAATAATGCACGCCCATGACGGCGATGACACAAGCACTCCGCACGAGGTCGATGATCCGCCAATTGGCCGGAGCCGCGGGGATGGAACCGGAAATTGCCTTTGGGAGGGGCGGTTGGCGGAAATTCAACGGTCGCCGCCCTGCGCCCACTTGGGCGCGATGGCGGTGAAAAAAATGAGAAGCTTGTCCAGGTTCCCTAACTGAGGACGGTTTTCCAGGACATTGTAATCCATCATCCGGATCTTTTTTAGAATCCCCATCCCCCCGTGATAAGTGGCGCGTAATTCAAGTCTTAACCTTCCGGGAACCTTTTCCAAAAGTGGAAGACCTTGTTGGAAATACCGCTCCGTGAAATCCACCGCGTTCCGTACCAACTGACGGGTAGCGGAAGTGTCTTTTCCCGCCAATAAATCTTTTTCCCGAATTTTGGTTTTTTTCCATTCGGATTTTGGGTAATAGATCCGGCCACGGTCCAGGTCGACCGAAGTGTCCTGCCAGAAATTAATGAGTTGAAGGCCGCCGCAAATGAAATCGGAAAGGCGGTGAAGTTTTTCGTCCCGAATACCCGAGATATAGAGAACCATCCGTCCCACGGGATTGGCGCTGTGACGGCAGTAATAAAGAAGGGAATTCCAGGTGGACCAACGGTGTTGGACGATATCCATCCGGAAGGCCCTCAAGAGGTTGAGGGGAAGATGAGCGGGGATTTGAAAGGTTTGAAGGGTATGGGCGAAGGCTCGGAGAGCCGGGGGAGCGGGCTTACCGCCCAGGGCCGCTTTAAGGGATTTTTCCCAGCGGTTCAGTTCCTGGACCCGGCGGCCCTCATAGGAGTCCTCGTCCGCGAAGTCATCGGCGGTTCGGGCGAAGGCGTAAAGAGCCGCGATATGGAGGCGACTCCCCTTGGATAGCAAAAGGGAAGCCACCGGGAAATTTTCATAATGACGTGTCGCTATTTTTAAGCATTCTTGATAGGCGGGCACTAAAGCCGGTGGAATGGAGTTTTTCATGGAGGAATGTATTATCAAAAAAGATTAAGGAATAAGGAATAATGACTGGTTTTCCCAAAAAGAGGGGCAAATTAAGTTGTTATTTTCATTGTCTAATAAGGTCGAATGATATCTAATTCAGGAGGTTAAACGCAAAACATAAGTGGCTGGTTGACCTTACCCCGCCGTCCACTCCATTCCAAAATTGATCGTCGTTTAGGAGGCCGTCATGAAGTCCAAGAATTTATTCGTGTTTCTGTCCCTGTTGGGATTCGTGGTGGCCCTTGTCACGGCTTGTAGTTCCAGCAGTAATCCGGCGGCTCCCGCGGCCACGGCTACCCCGACCTTCACTTTTACCCCCACCTGTGGCAATGCGACGGGTACCTGCACCCCGACCTTCACTTTTACGTACACCAATACAGCCACTGACACCAACACGTCCACTCCCACCAATACCTTTACCGTGACGGACACTTATACCGCCACTTCAACCCCCACCAATACCGCCACGTCAACCAACACCGGCACACCGACGAATACCGCTACCATTACAGATACCTTCACCATCACCAGCACGCCGACTGTTACCAGCACTTTCACAGTTACTTCAACTCCCACCAATACTATCCCCAACACCGCCACCGGGACGCCGACGAACACCGTTATCAATACCCCAACTAGTACCCCTACCTCCACCAATACTGTTTGCCCCACGCAACCCGCTCCCACAGCAACGTCTGTCACCACCAACGGCATTGCCATGCAGGTGACTTACAACGGAAGCGGCACGGTCAGCTCCAGCAACCCCATTTATGTTTATATCACAGACACTTTTAGTGGGAGCCCCTCATTCCAAGCCATAAGATTCCTTGATGCCAATGGCGCTTCAGTTACGGTCTATGGCATGAACAACGGGACTTATTATCTTGCTATGTTCTACAACGCCGCGGGGGATGGGCATTTCAAACAAAGTGGAGGGGTTAATCCCCACGTTAACGACCAAGCCCAATTCTACGGGATTTCCAGTGGTTGTAACCCCGCAGGTGCTACCGCGATAGTCGTTAACGGCGGTATCAACAATTTGGGAAGCGTCAGCTTTACGGGTGGATCTATCTGGGGTTTCGCTGGAACTTTGACTTACTCCGGCGTGGGAACGGTCAATAACTGCAATCCGATCTGCGTCGCTTACTACACCGATAGCGGATATTCTAGTCAGAAAAGCAGTAAGTCTTATACCGCTAACGGCTCCCGTTATGATTTGGATACTTTCGATATCGGCGGGGGATGCAGTTCGGCTAGCGCTTATGTCCAGGCATGGTATGCCAAGAGTGGAGACACAAGCAGTCCCCAAGCTGGGGACCCGGTGACTCAATTGGGCTCCGTGGCCAATGCGGCTACTACCGCACTCAATATTACCATTCCTTAAAAAATTATCTTCAAAAGCCCAGGCCCACCGGCCTGGGCTTTTTTATTGAGACCATCGGGTTTAAAAAAAATTAAGGAGTTCGCAATGAAAAATTTTTTATTGTTGGCGATGGGTTTGTTGATATCCATGGTGGCCCGGGAGGCAAACGCAGACGCGGCGACTGTCGCCCCGACCCAGGTTGTCCCGGCCACGGCTTCCACACCGGGGCCAGTGAAGAAATCCAAGAAGAAAAAGAAAGCCATGGTCGCCGCCCCCGCCCAACCCATGGCATCTCCAGCCGCGAGCCCCGTCGGAACGGCCAGTGTTACCCCCGTGGCCAGCAAGGCCGCCGGCAAGGAAGCGGTCAAGCCCGTCCAGAGCCCGACTCCCTCGGCTTCACCGACGGTTTCCGCCAAGGCGGCAGGAACCGATGCGGAAAGTTTGAAAAAACAACTGGTGGATAAGTTCAACGCCGGACAAGCCATGATCGAAGAGGCTCGGCAGGGTTTGAAACAGAATGAGAAAACCCTCAAGATGGACGACGAATCCCACAACCTGATGGTTTATGGGAAAAGGCATCCCTCCCGGGACACCCATTTAGTCACCTTGAGCCTTGCCATCCTGACGCCCCAATTGGCGGGCGGGGATATCGGTTTTACCTTTCTTTCCCACTGGAACGTAGGGCTCGGCATCGGCTTCATGGGCGTCGATCCCCGCGTGAAATACTACTTTGACGGGGACAATGCCTCCTTCTTTCTGGGCATGGGTTACGCCACTTACAATTTCAGCCTGTCGGGAAACATCGACTTGGGAGGCGACAGCGGCAGTTTGAACGGAACGATCAGCGGCAACTTCCTTCACTTCACCTTCGGGCCATCCTTCCAGGACAAGGACGGTTTTTTCATGGAGATGCCGGTTGACGTCGGCATCGTGGATATCAAGGGGTCGGGCAGTTCCAGCGGCGGCAGCGGCTCGGGAAGTTCCAACGGGTCGGGGAGCTATAACGGCCCAGCTGGAATCATCGGTTTCCGCTGGGGATATT
>DATKOC010000170.1:0-18425 GCA_035524855.1 bacterium | reverse complement strand
GCCTCGGTGGCCACCGTGACGGCGGTGTCATATCCGAAGGTCTGGTCGGTGCCCATGAGGTCGTTATCAATGGTCTTGGGCACTCCGACGATCTTGACGCCCATTTGGGAGAACTTATGGGCCACCGTCATGCTGCCGTCCCCGCCCAAAACAATGAGGGCCTGGATACCCATGGCCTTCAAGGTGCGGGGCACCTCCTTGCTCCGGTCGTGGTAATGGATGTGCCCCGCCTTGTCCTTGTCGAGCAAGTGGAAAGGATTGTCCTTATTGGAGGAACCCAAGATGGTCCCCCCTAAGGTGAGGATGTTGGAAACGTCTTCCGTTCCCAAGGGTGTCATGGACTTCTCAACCAGCCCCAGGAAACCGTCACGGACGCCGATAACCTTCGTGCCGTTCTGGGAGGCCGTCTTGACCACCGCGCGGATGACCGCGTTGAGTCCGGGACAATCCCCCCCGCCGGTCAGGATGCCGATACAATTGACTTTGGATTTAAACAAGGTATCCACCTAGAAAGGCTTTTTACCGCGGAGGACATGGAGATTTCGGGGTTGATTTATCCTTCAATGTTCCAAAATAGGCTTGGTTGTCTCCGTGTACTCCGTGGTTCAATCAATTTTTCAAGCCACTTATTGGACGCCTAGAAGCTCCACGTCGAACACTAATGTGGCGTTAGGGGGAATGACCCCACCCGCGCCACGCTCGCCGTAACCCAGGTTGGCGGGGATGGTCAACTTGCGCTTTTCCCCGACTTTCATCCCGGCCACGCCCTCATCCCATCCCTTGATCACCTGGCCCGCGCCAAGGTTGAAATTAAAGGGTTGGCCGCGGTCCACCGAGCTGTCGAACTTGGTCCCGTTGGTCAACCATCCCGTGTAATGGACGCTTACCATATGACCAGGCACCGCCAAGGCGCCAGAGCCGGGCTGCAGAACCTGGTATTGCAGTCCCGAGGCGGTGGTGATGACCTGCGTGCCGGAGGACGCCGGGGCCACGCTGGCGCCGGCATTCGCGTCCTGGCTCCCCTGTTTCATGCGGATCACGACGAAGGCGATGACGCCGATCAAAAGAACGACGCCCAGGACGACATAGCGGTTACCCATTCCAATCCTCCCTGTGTTGAGTTAAGGCGGCGACAATTGGGAAAGTATAATGGAATGGCGGGCCAGCTTCGATAAATATCGGGCCTTGTTCGATCATACGGAATGCCGAGACGGCCATCCGTAATTAAAAGGAAGGCTTATGGGAACACAACAAACCACCTGGAATATTCCAGTTGGTTTTTGCGGAGGAATCTACTCGGCGACGCGCGCGACCCGGATGTTGTTCGTGACCTCGTGGACACCCGGTACTTCCTTCACCGCGCTCATAATATCCCTTTTGGTCTCGTAGTCATCCGCCGTCCCGGAAACCGTCACGTGACCGCCCCGGACGCTGACGTGGAGGTGCTCCGCCATCCCCCGGATGGACCGGCTGATGGTGGCCTCCAACTCAACGTCCTTCGGATCGGAAACAAATGGATTTGCCATGGCTGGCCTCCTTGATTAAAGATTACGACCCTTTTTCCCGTCTTTCCACGGAGCTCGATTAACCGGGCCCCAACCCACCCCTTCCTCCATTCCAGTTTCTGGCGGATTTTTCCAGGCTCCTATGATTTAGTTCATAAGTCGCGAGGAATCGGGGGTTGCCTTGGCTCGTTCCCCCGAATAAGATGCTCCACTTATTATCCAGTTTCAGCTTTTGTCCCCGTTTAAGGAAACCCTATGGAAAACGCCCTTCACGTCGAGAATCTCTCCAAAAGCTACCACCGCCGCTTGCGCAAACCCGGCCTCCTCGGCGCCTTCCAAAGCCTTTTTTCCTCCCAAATGGAGGAACTCCAGGCGGTGCGCGACATCTCCTTTTCCATCAAGCGCGGGGAAAGGGTGGGCCTAATCGGCGAGAACGGCGCCGGCAAATCCACCACCCTCAAGATGTTGACAGGCATCATCACACCCACCGGGGGCACCCTGGAAGTGCTGGGCCGGGTACCCTGGAAGGAACGGCGCCAACTCTCCCTCAATATCGGAGTGGTCTTCGGCCAGCGTCCCCAATTACTTTGGGATATCCCGGTGAGGGAAACCTTCCGGCTCCTCCAAACCATGTACCGCATCCCCCATGAGGTTTACAACGTCACCTACTCGGAGGCCGTGAAACGGCTGGGCTTGGAACCCTTATTGGCGACACCTGTCCGTCAACTCTCCCTTGGACAGAGGATGCGCTGTGACCTGGGAGCGGCCCTCCTGCATGCGCCCGCCATCGCTTTCCTGGATGAACCAACGATTGGATTGGATTTATCGGTCAAGGAACAAGTCCGGGAATACATCCGCGACATGCAGGACAAATTCGGCACCACCCTGCTCATCACGACCCACGATTTGAAGGACATCACGGAAATTTGCGACCGGCTCCTGCTCCTGGACAAGGGAAAGCTGTTGTTCGATGGCTCGCTCAAGGATTTTGAGCGCCGTTTCGCGAATGAAAGCCGCATCGTGGCCGAACTTCACCAGCCAGCCACCCCGGCTTCCCTTAAAAAACTTGGCATGGAGGTCCGCAAGCACGGTGGGAAAGTCGTGGGTTCCGAAGGCCACCGGCTGGTGGTGGAATACCGCAAGGAAGGTGCCGCCCCGGCCCTGACCCAGATCATCTTAAAGAGTCAGAAGGTGGCCGATTTAACCTTGGAGAAAACCGACATCGAAACTATCGTCACGCGAATTTACCGCAGGCCCCTCGGGTCCAAGGGTAAGGCGCTTTGATGCGGCCACTCCAACCCCAGCTCACCTTTACGGAAACCCTGGACAGCTACCGCTCCCTTTTCGTGCGATCGCTCAAGGCCAGCTTCGCCTACCGGGCTTCTACCGTCACTTCGCTTCTCACGGCCATTTTTCTTTACGCGGTGCCGCTCCTGGTCTGGCGGCAGGTTTACGCGCAAAACACAAACACCCTTTCCATCCCCAAGGCACAAATGTTCCCCTATCTGCTGCTGGCCTGTTGCGTTAATTACTCATTGGGCATGGCGGTGGAGTTCCGCATCGGCCAGCGTATCAGGTCAGGTCTCATCGCTACCGACCTGCTCAAACCGGTAGACTTCCAGATCTCCCAAGGAGTCCAGTCCATCAGCGACGGGCTCTTTAACGGGGCTCTCGGCATGGTGGTGTTCTTGTGCGGTTACCTGTTCCTGGGGCCAGGCGTGCTTCCTGGTTCCACCGCTTCCCTGGCTCTATTCCTGATCAGCTTCCTTCTGGCCTTTATGGTCCAGTACTTGATCTGCTTTATTTTTGTTCAGGGGGCCTTCTATACCTACAGCGGCTACGGCATCTTCGCGGCCCGGGGCGCCCTGCATTACACCTTCTCGGGAGTCTCGGCTCCATTAAGCCTTTACCCGCCTTTTCTCAAAACCATCGGCGAATGGCTGCCTTTCCGGCACACCCTTTACTCTCCGGTTTCCATTTATATGGGCTGGGCCCAGGGCCCCGCGGCGGTGGACTTGATCCTGCAACAAGTCCTCTGGGTCGCCGGGCTTTATCTTTTAGGGAAGTTACTCATGATCCAATCCTTGAAGCAATTGGAAGTCCAGGGCGGATGATCCGCCTCCAAAACAGGAGGCGGAGGTTTGAGTTTTAAGTTTTGAGTTATAAGTTTTCAAATTTTTAATTAAACCGTTTTCCATAACTCAACACACAAAACTTCGAACTTAGAACCAATAACAAAACTCAAAAATGTTGGAACTATGATGAACATGGATAAAGAGTGATGCAACAAAAACAAAGACTTTTTTGGCTTGCCATATCTAAATCATCCGTATTTATCAAAGTTCCAAGGGTTTTGTTACAGACTCTTAGAACTAAACGAAAATTGTTTACATTTAACAAAAGTAGCTATTGAGGACGAGAACTACATGCGGGAAACCTTGAGGTTATATTGGATGGCCTTCAACACCGCCCTCCAGGCCAAATTCGAGTACCGGGTGGATTTCCTCTTGGGGGTGGTCACTTCCTGCATGCTGCAGGTGGCGGCCCTAGCCTATATCTACGTGATCTTCCACCAGACCCCCAACTTGAACGGCTGGTCCCGTGACCAGGTAATCCTTTTGATGGGCATGACGGCGGCGGCGCTGGGGACATCCGAGCTCTTCTTCAACCACATCTGGATGCTGCCCTATTACATCGTCATGGGGGAATTGGACCGTCTCCTGACCTATCCGGTCAACTCCCTTTACTTCCTCCTGGTCACCCGGCCTGAACTACATTCTTTCGGGAACCTGGTGACGGGCTTTACCCTCATCAGCGTGGAATTATGGAAATTAAACTGTCCTTGGTACGACTGGCTGGTCGTGCCCCTGCTGGTACTTTGCGGCGGGATAATTTACACCGCCGCATTGGTTATCGCCGGGGCTCTGTCCTTTAAGTTCCTCGGCCCCACCTCCATGACCCTCATGATCCCCCACTCCCTGCTTCAGGCAACCCGTTACCCCTTGAGCATTTACCCTTGGTGGTTGCAATATGGCCTGATGCTCGTCATCCCCTATGGGGTCTTCCACTACCTCCCCGCCAGCGCGCTCTTGGGAAAGGACTTCGGCCCCTGGCTTCTCCCGGCCGCCCCCCTGGCTGCCGTACTGTTCATTTGGGAGGCGCAACGGGTTTGGCGATGGGGGCTGAACAAGTACGAGAGCACCGGGTCTTAAATAAAAAAGCCCTGTAGCGCTTGCGCTCTACAGGGCTGCCCAATGCTTTTACGGCTAGTGATACAACGGCCAACATAAGGTTCGTTGATACCGAAGGATGGCCCGGCTCATCCCGAGCCGGGGGAATCCTCTACATTACTAGTGTGCCTGGGGTCCCCTTTATTCCATCCCAATGTGAAATAAAAAAGCCCTGAGGCGGAGGTTTTCGGCCTCGCTCCAGGGCCGCCCAATGCTTTTACGGCAGTAAAATACAGCCTTTCTATACGTTTATTAAAATATCGCGGGAAGTTCCCGCTCATCTCGATCGGGTTTTCTTCCTCACAACCTCTAGACGATTTGGGCGTTTTTTAATGCAAAGAAAGTGGGGATTTTTTTCAGGGCTCGGTTTCACATTAAAACTAAATCTATTTGTTAAAATGTCTCAACCACTCCCGCAGTTTCTCATTGTTGGGGTCCATTTCCAGAACCTTGCGATAGGACTCCAAGGATTTATCGAAGTAAAGCCTTCCCAGGCTGTACCAGGCTTTTTCCAGGTGGGGATCCTTCTCAATGGCCTTCAAATAAAGGTCGATGGCCTCTTTCTTCAACCCCGCCTTTTGCTTGGCCTCGGCTTGGTCAAATAATTCCTGGGCCGTGAGATCCTCCTCGGGTTTCACTTGGAATTTCAGGATCACCGGCCGTTTGGCCTCGCCGGCGGGAGGAACTAAATCCCCGTTCTCAAAAACGGGCGGGTTCATTGGAAAACCGGATTCCGCCGGCGGAGAGGGCTTTTCCGGCGCCGGGAACCAGAGGGAAAGGGAGAACCGTTGGACATTGCCCAAGTCGCCCGTGGAGGAAAAAGCATAATCGAGCTGGACCCGTCCCATCTTAATACCAGCCCCGAAATCCAGCCCTTTCACCCCGCCGAGTTGGTTATCGGCTAAATCCGCGCTGTAACCGCCCCTGACGAAATAGCTTTTTTCAAAACCATACTCAAAACCCACGTTCAAGCGGCTCACATCCTGCAGGGCCACGACGCCGCCCGCACTAATGGTAAGGGTATGGATATCATCAGTGGAGAGCATGGGCCGGAGGGCCGCCCCAAAGGACAATTCCGCCGGCAAATTATAGGCCCCGGACTCCAGCCCCAAAACACTCAAATGGGCCCCTAAGGAAAACCGGCTGGAAGGTTTCAGGAGGACTCCAGTCCCCCAAGCCAGGCTGGCGTGGTCGTTGCCGTCAATGTCCTGCCGCGCCCATTCGGAACTCAGGCCCCAGGAAATAGTCTTGTCCAACGCGAACCCAAAGGCGCATTGGGCGCCCAGATCAAAGGGTGAATAGCTCCCATGGGAGGCGCCCAAGACATCCCGGCGGTCAATGGACCCATAATTCAGGTAGTGAAAAGCGAGGCCAAGGGTTCCTCCCTCCATGATGGGATAGGCGCCACCCAACATCTCGTAGAACCCATCGGCCAGGTAGCTGTAATGGGATCCTGTCAGTTCCGGACTTTTTAATTGGGTAAGGCCCGCGGGGTTGTAATGGATGGCCGAAAAATCGTCCGCCACCGCGGTGAAGCTCTCCCCCATCCCGACGGCCCTGGCCCCAAACCCCGTGGAAAGGATGGGCATGGCCGTGGAGGCGTTGGGAAGGGCGCTCTGGGCGTAACTTCCGCCCGCCCCCAGGCATCCGAGAAAGAAAATTATTTGGGAAAGGTGGCTTTTCATGGGCGGCTCCTATCGCACCACCGCGAACTTCGCGGTTTTAGAATGGTGGAGACCCATACGTCCCTTGGAACGGATGAGATAGTAGTAAACGCCGTTGGAGAAATTCGAGAGGTCCAAGGGGACCAGGTTAGCCCCCGGCACGCCCTGAAATTCCCTGCTTTCCACCAGGTTCGCGGCGGTGTTGTAAACGTCGAGGGTGGTGTAACCGGCTTCGCATAAGTTGACAACCAAAGTGGCGGTTGTGCCCGTAGCCGGGTTCGGATAGCAATAGGTCTCCAAATCGTCGCAGGGGCCCGGCGTGGTGGTGACCGTGGGGGTCGTAGTAGGGGTGGGGCTCACGGTCCCGGTGGTCGTCAAGGTGAAGGTGGGAGTCGGGGTGGAGCTGTTGGTGTAAGTTGGGGTGAAGGTGGGCGTGGGGCTGTTGGTGGAAGTTCGGGTGGGCGTGAAAGTGGGCGTTGGCGTAAGGGTGGGTGTGGGAGTGCACAGCGCCAGCATTTTTTGCAAGGAGTTGGTGTTGTAGTTGAGGATATAGAGGTCGCCCCCCATTGGGTCAAAAAGCAAGGCTTCAGGGTGTGAGATCATGGCGGACAAGGCGAAGGCGGGATTGGAATAACCGGAGGTTCCGGTTCCCGCCACCGTTTTTAGCGGACCCGATCCCCCTGGTAACTCCCTCACCAAGTTGTTGAAATCATCCGTGAAATAGAGGTTCCCCCCACAACCCACGGCCAGTCCATCTACTTCCTCGCTCAAGTGGGCCGAAGTGGCCGCCGTCCCATCGGGCGAGAACCCCGTGACCCCCGCCGTGCCCGCAATGGTGGTTATGGTTTGACTGGAGGCATCCACTCGGCGGATCACGTAGTTCCCATCGTCGGCGATATAAAGGTTACCGGCCCCGTCAAAGGCGAGGGAGTGGGGGTTAACGAGCAGGGCCGAAGTGGCCAAACATCCGTTGCAGCTGGAAGAGGGTGTTGGAGTGGGATTCTCGCAACATCCCGCCACGGTGGTGATGATTTTGGTGATGGCGTCCACCCGCCGAACCACATGGTTGGAAAAATCCGCGATAAAAAGATTGCCTTGGGCGTCGAAGCGGATGTTCTGGGGATTGCTGATCCCCGCCGCGATCGCGGGACCCCCGTCTCCTGAGTAACCCCCCGCCCCATTGCCCACGACGGTGGTAATCACCCCGCTGGCGGCAAAGACCTCTCGGATACGGTCGTTGTAGAAATCGGCAATATAAAGATTGTCCTGGGCGTCCAGCGCCACGCTGGAAGGGTAATTGAGCGTGGCCAAGGTGGCGGGACCGCCATCACCCATAAAGGGAGTAACGGTGTTATAAGTCCCGGCCACAGTGGTAATGATCCCAGTGCTGATATACACCTTGCGGACGAGAACGTTACAGCCATCGGCGATATAGAGATTTCCCTTGGAATCCTCGGCCACATCCTCCGGGCAGGCCATGGTGCCCAGGGTGGCCGGGCCTCCATCCCCCAAGGAACCGGCGTCGGGTGTCGGGCTGGGAGTCCCACCTCCGGCGACGGTATAAAGAACCTGGGTTGAAGCGGATGCGGCAACACAAAACCAGATGCCCGCCAACAATCCTGCCAGGGTTTTTGGAAAGGGCTTCAAAAGGTCTCCCGGTCCGGAAAAAATGCTTGGCTGAATTTTACATCGGTTTGGGCCGAGTTATAGAAATCTTTCAAACCCCGGCCCTCGATCTTCAAACGGGATTTCGCCACAAGGGGACGATCAGGAAGGTTAAATAAAGTTGGCGGAGAAAATTCTATTGGTTCGGTTTGACCGAGACGACCTGCGACATGGTCTTGCCGTTGGCGTTGACTACCACCGTGTAGTTGCCGGGGGCGACGGGACTCCCGATCTCATCCTTGCCGTCCCAATCCAGCAGGTGCACACCTGGTTCCCAATCGCCTTGGTAGAGGTTGCGGGTCAACAAACCATTGGCGTCTAGCACCGTCACTACGACATTGGGGGTCTTCGGGGTTTCCACCGAAATTCTCAATGGAAAACCCTCTTCCGTGGGGGCCGTCCCCTTATTGGAAAGGGCCTTTTCAGCCGGGACGGTTCCCAGGGTGTCGGAAGGGTTCCCGGCCTTGGAAACCTCTCCTGAACCCCTCTTGGAGAGGAAACTCATATTGACCGGGCCGGAGGTGGTGTTAACCCCAGTACCAGTCGCTCCCGTTTCCCTCCTGGAAGATAAGGTTTTGGGAGTGGGCCCCGTTTTGCCCGCAAGGCCGTTTTCTTTGTTCGCGGTTTGGGAGGATTTTTCAGAATGGACCGTACTCCCCAAACCCATCCCCGGGTTCTCACCCATGGGAGAACGCAGGGTGGCCGAGGGTGTGAAAGCCTGATGGAGTTGGGGCCAGTAGTGGTGAAGGGCTCCAACTATTCCGGCGCCAGCCGCCAATAACAGAGCTCCCTTCAGGGAAGCCGCAAGAACGCGGACCATCGGCGAGGGCCGGTGGGCCTGCCAAAGGGGTCCGATCTTGGTATCCAAGCGCCCGGAAATCTCCTCCACCAACGACTCGGGAACGGGGCCGACGCGTTCGGCCACCGCTTCAGTCACCTGTTGGGCGAAAGCAGGATCCTTGCGCATGAGGGCGTCGAACTCGGCCTGGGCCTCCTCGGTGAAAGAACCGTCGAGGTAAATTTGAATAAGGGTTTCAGGTGTGAATTTCATGTCTCAATCTCTTTCCAGCCTTGCGGCATCCGCTCGCGGACCCTTTCTATTAGCTTTTGTCGGGTCCGGAAGATTCCGGAGGTGACGCTGCCCACCGGCATCTTGAGACGGTTGGCGATGGCCTCGTAGGAGTAGCCTTTGATCTCCCGGAGGGTGATGAGTTCCTTTTCCCGGCCTTCCAGCTTTTGCATCTCCTCCCGGAGCATCTTCAGGGCCTCCTCCGGGTAGGGGTTCTTCTGCTCTATGGACGGGTGGGTTGCAAAAAAATCCACCGAAAAGGGGAGATTTTTTTTTCGCTTTTCCAGCAGGTCCCGGCAAAGGTTCACCGCGATATGGTTCAGCCAGGTGGCCAAGGAGCTCTCAAAGCGGAAATTTTGCAGATTTTTTAGGGCTTTTATGAAGGTTTCCTGGACCATATCCTCCACTTCCGTGTCATTTCCCAGGAAATACCAACAGGCCCGAATGAGCCCCTTTTTATGGGTGTTATAAAATTCCTGGAAGGCCTCGGAGTCGCCCTTTAAGACCTTTTTGACTAGATCTTTCTCGGTTTGTGGCAAAGCGGTTCCCCATCCCTAAATAGGCATATTCAAGGAAATATGCCGAATTATACATGACAGGGGTGCAGGGAACTTTGTGAATTTCTCGTTTCGGCGGGAGGAAGGCGGAAATCAAGGTTTACAAGGGGAGCCGGTTATTGGCCCAGCCGGGTGGTGGTAGCGAGGGTGTCGTTGACGATAGAAACCATGCGGGCATTGGCCTCAAAGCTCCTCTGGGCCACGATCATATTGGAGAGTTCCACGGTCAAGTCCACGTTCGAGCCCTCCAAGGAATCCCCCTGGATTGTGCCCAATCGCCCTTGGCCCGCCAAGCCCATCTGGTCCTGCCCCGAATTAGAGGAATTTGAGAAATAATTGCCCCCCACCTTGGATAAACCTTCGGGGTTAGAAACCTGGGCCAAGACCACCTGGGCGAGATCCGCGATTTGCCCATTTGAGAAAGTGCCCTTGAGCATGCCCTGGTTATCGAACGATAAACTTTGAAGGGTTCCGTCCGAGTAACCGTCTTGGGAGGCGGCGTAAACAGTATTGTTTGGCACATAGGTATTGACCCCGTTAACCAGCTGGTAGGAACCCTCAGCGTCGCTGAAAATCCCATCCCGTTTTCCCAGTGGGACGCCGTTGGCGCCTAGGAGGCCGAAAGTCCCAAAATTAAGGTCCACTGACAATATTTCGGCTCCATGGGTGGGAAGGGGCGAGCCGATCGCCAACCCCGATGGAAAAAGATTGCTGGGCGGCAGGTACACCCGGGGAAGGGTCATGAAGTTGGAGGCAAGCCCGGGCGGTCCCCCGAACCCGCCCGCCCCACCGCTTCCGGCCAGGGAACCATCGGTATTGAACCAAATAAAGTCCCCGTAATAACTGAGGATTGGGTTGCCCCGGTCGAAAGTCACCGGATCCCCGTTCCAAATTGCCGTTCCACCCAGCAGGTTGGCCGTACTAACCTTTTGTCCTCCAGTTGTGTCGAAGGCATACCAGGCATAACAAACCTGGCTCATGGGCGGGGTGTTGATAGGAGGATTGGCCGTTCCCAAGTCGTTCAACTGATAAAACTGGACCGTGATCTGGCGGGCGTTTCCCGTCGAGTCATAGACCGTCTCAGTTAATTGGTCCGCGGGAGGCACGGGAGGCTGTTGTTCCCAAGCGTAATTCCCTGCCCCACCCTTGGCTTGTCCCAGGCTGATGATCTCGTTCTCCAAGGGGGCCGGCGGATTGAAAACACCAGGGGTGAAGTTGGATAAGTCGCTCACTTGTTGAAGGGCAAACCCGCCTCCCGCCATCGGCAGGAGGGTCATGCGGGCTGGGTCAATGACGTTGGCGGCAGGGCCAAAGGAAAGGGCCAGCCCTACAGGTAAGGTGGGCCCGGCGAGAGGGTCCAGGTTGAGAATGTTCGGCGGTTGGAAGGAATCCAGGTTGCCCCTGAAATTGACCACCGTCGTGGCCTTGGGGGGCAGGATCATGTCCCGGTTAATCTGGATATTTGTGATGGCGTTGGAGTTGCTGTTATCCACTTTTAATTCGGTATGGGTGATGAATTCCGGGGGGAAAAAGGGTGGGAACCCGGAAAGAAGGGGTTCTTTGACATATTGGGTGGCGGCGGTGAAGCCCTGCACCAGTCCTCCGTTCTGGTCCACCAAATTGCCCTTACTGTCGAAGCTCAGGTTCCCGGCCCGGGTCAGGTAAGTGGAGGATCCCTGCTTGACCACCAGGAAACCATCCCCTTGGATGGAAAGGTCCAGGGGATTCCCCGTGTTAAGGGTTGGACCCTGCTGGAATAGGGTCTGGATGGAAACCACCCTGGTCCCTGTCCCGACCTGGACCGGGTTGACGCCGCCCATTTGGGAGCCCAGGTCGTCGGGCGCGGCTTGCGCGAGGGTCTGGCTAAACATATCCGCGAATTCCGTGCGGCTGGTTTTGTATCCGACCGTATTGGAATTGGAAATATTATTACCGATCACGTCCAGCCAAACGCTGTCGGATTGCAGACCGGAGATTGAACTGTTCATCGCCCGAAGGCTCATGCGTCGCTCTTTAACAGTTGATTTTCAAGGATACGGGCGTAGTGTGGGCATGCTTTTCCATTACTTACTAACGGTTTTTTTCTTTAAAACATGAGTGTTTCGGTGGAATTTTCAGGGCCCTCGAGGAAGGAGAAAAAAACTGCCCTATGAAAAGAGCTGGAGGGGGATGAATTATTCCATGGCCCTCCAATAATTTTTGGGTCGGGAAAACCCCAAAAATAAAAGAAAATTGGAGTTTAACGCCTGAAAATAAAAAGCCGGCTGATCCCCCTCGGGGGAAAGCCGGCCGTTTTTTTATACGAGTTTAAAACTTAATTGGCGGTTGCCCCTACCCGGTCCCGGTATTGGGGTCCGACTTGGACGGTCCCGGCGCAGTTGACCGAGCCGCATTGGCACTTGAACTCATAGTTCCAGTTGCCCACGTCATCCGTCTCCTTGTAGTTCCAACTGACTTCTTCGCCCTTGGCGATGTCACGGACGGCGACCAGCACGATGCCGTTGGTAACCTTGGAGCTCGGGTCGCAGGAGTGGTTGACGAAACAAAGCGGGTCGCAACCATTCTCGTAATCGTGGAGCATGAGAAAACCCGGATAGATGTACATGGCGTGGTCAACATTCAGCTTGTCGGCGGGGACCGTCCGGGTCAGGACTTCCAAATCTTCCTCAGGGATCACGATGCCCCCGAAAACGCCGATGACCTCGTTTTCTTTGATGTCGCGTACCGCGTAGACTCCTTGACCTTCCATACCGCTTTTGCGGACTTCCAAAGCTTCGCTCACCCAAGGCTTTATTTTCATTAGGTTTGTAACCAACCGTCCTTTTTGCAGATTAACCCACCCCGGCAGGGTGGTCCAACGGGGGCAATTCTAACTCAAAGCCCCCAGGGGGTCATGGGTTCTTTAGCGGAATTTTGGAGCCATTTAGGCCCTTTTAGATATGGCAGGACCCCAACCCGCGCTTGGCCAGGTATTGCTGGTGGTAGTCCTCCGCTTTCCAAAAAATGGCGGCGGGAACAATCTGCGTGACGATGGGGCTCTTGTACCCGGTCTTCTGGAGTTTGTCCCTCGATTCCTTCGCGGCTTTTTCTTGCTGAGGGTTGTGAAAAAAAATCACCGACCGGTACTGGGTCCCGATATCCGGCCCCTGGCGGTTGAGCTGGGTTGGATTGTGGGAGTGCCAAAAAACGTCCAATAACTGTTCATAAGAAACCTTCTTGGGATCATACTCCACCTCCACCACTTCCGCGTGGCCCGTCCGGTCAGTGCAGACATCCTTATAGGTAGGCGCGTTGGTCATTCCACCCTCATATCCCACGGCGGTGGAAGTTACTCCCTTGAGTTGACGGAAGGCTTCTTCTACGCCCCAAAAACATCCCGCTCCAAAAGTGGCCTTTTCCATGCTGTTCCCTTTCATTTTCAACAATGGGTGATGCGGACGCGTTTTTGCAAAAGTGCCGTTATCTTAGGACGAGGAGCTTTGAAATCCAACGGTTGGCGGGGGTGCTGATCACCACGTAATAAAGGCCGTTCCCGGCTTCACCACCCCGGAAATGGTCCGTGTCCAAGGAATACTGGTAAATCCCGGCCGGCACGGCTTGGTCGGTATGCTCGTAAACTTTCCGGAAGGCCGTGGTAAAGACTTTAACGCTGACATAATCATGCGGTTTGTCGAAAGTGGCCGTCAAGGTCACCGGCCCCCCGTGGATGGGGTTGGCGGAGAACGCGGGCGGCATAGCCGAACCCGGGCTGGGAGTCGTCGTACCGGGACATTGCACCGTGACGCTTCCGTTGGTGCTTTGGGGAGCGGGCTGGCTGGCGTAAACCAACTGGGGATTATCGGTTAGGATCGTTCCGCAGGCCACCGTAACGCCAATTTCGGCCTGGTAAACCAATTGGTAGTTCCCGGGGGCCAGGGGCGAAGGCAAGGTCCAACTATAGCTGGAAGCCGTGGAATTAAAGGTCCCTAAAGGGGAGGTGATCAAACTCGTATATACCAGTCCAGGAGGAAGGCTGTCGGTGATGGCCAGCCCGGAAACGTTTCCATTCGCCACGTTCAGGGTAATGGTGTAGGTCAAGAGGGTCCCGGCGGAGGCGTATCCAGTGGAAACACTTTCACTGATAAGAACCGCCGGGGTGGGGGTTCCGGTGGGGCTGTTCGTGGCCGTGTCGGCCGGGGTGGAAGTGAGGGTTTTACTAGCGGTGAAAGTGGCCGAAGGCGTGGCGGAATAGGTCGCGGTCCAGCTGGAAGTCACCGTGGCCGTGGCGGTGGGACTGGAAGTGGCCGGGGGAGTCGCCGAAGGGGTAAAACTAGCCGTGAATGTGTTGGTAGGTGTGCTCGTTAATACCGTCCCCGTGTTAGTTGGGCTGTTGGTAGCCGTCACCGTGGGAGTGGTTGTCACCGTGGAGCTGGCGCTGTTAGTGGGGGTTAAGGTAGGGGTTACTGTGGGAGTGGGGCTGGCGGAGGCGGTAGGTGTGGATGTGGCCGAAGAAGTAAAGGAAAAGGTCGACGTCACAGTGGACGTGAAAGTGGGGATAAAGGTCAAGTTCGGAGTGTTGGTGATCGTGGGTGTGGGGGTGGGGGTATAAGTGGAGGTCACCGTGGGACTGTTGGTCAAAGTGAAAGTAGCGGTAGCGGTGAAGGTTTGCGTAGGGGTTCCAGTGAGGGTAGGCGAGGAGGTTGGGGTGGAACTGGCCGTTAAGGTGGCTGTAGGGGTGGGGGTACCCGTGTCGGTAGAAGTGGCGCTATTCGTGGATGTTCCACTCGGCGTGAAAGTCGCGGTATGGGTAGGGGACAACGTCGATGTCCCGGTGGCGGTATTCGTCGGGGTGTCGGTCGTGGTGGCGTCGGAGGTAGCGGTAGGGGTGAAGGTAATAGTGAAAGTATTCGTCGGGGTCGAGGGGCAATAATTGGCGTAAATGGCGTCGTGGATGTTATCGGAGCTGGTGACCCCCCAACTGGAGGCATAGAGCGGAAAGGTGGAATTAATGGAGTTCGAGACCGTCCACACCATGGAATTGGTCTCACTGGGGCTCGTCTGCCAGGAAATGCTGTAGTTCGTCGTTGGGCTTCCGTAAGCGTAAGCCAGCCAATATTCCCCCGCTGTAACGGAGGCGTTGGGTATCTTGAAGACATTCCAGCCTTGGTTGAGGCCTTGGGTGTGATAGTCCGATTGGCAGATCAACGTCCCAATGGTGGTTCCAGGAGTGGTCGTTCCAGTGGGATTCGGCACCGAAGCGTAAAGAGCCACATCCGCTGTAGTGCCCGTTGGATTTCCAACCGAATAAAGGGAAATGGTTTCCACCACCGCGTCCACGGGAAGGGTGTAACGGCAGGCCCTCATTTCCACCACAGGCCCGGCTCCTGTCACGAGGCCCACCGTATTGGAATTGCCGAAAACACTCGAGGGATTGCAGTCGGGCGTCCAACTGGGGTTGGGGGTTGGGCTGAGGGTGGGGGTGACAGTGGCGGTACTGGTAGGGGTGTTGGTGAAAGTATGGGTGGGAAAAGTGGGAGTAGCGGTGGCCGTCGGGGTTCCGGTAGGCGTGTAGCTTCCCGTGGGTGTGCCGGTATAGGTTGGGGTCCAAGTGTTGGTGGGGGTGTTGGTGGGAAAGCGGCAATAGCCGGCATAGAGCGCGTCATGTTCGTCATTGCCGTAGGCCATGGGGGGATAATTGGGAAAATTGCCCATCGTCACAGCTCCCGTGGCGTAAGCCACGGTGGTATTTCCCGTAGGGTTGGTAGAATAGTCGATGTAAAAAGCGAGATTGGCATTGTACTGGTAGGCGAGCCAGTAACTTCCGGCGTTGAGGACGGTCGGCGTGACTTGGAAAAAATTCCAGCCGTCATAGACCGTCTGAGGGGCGGATTGCGTCAGGATATTGCTGACGTAACTGGTTCCGCCCGCGGCGGAGTAAATAGCCGTCTGCACCGTGGCCCCCGCGTTGGAACAATACAAGGCCATGGTGTAAACGCTGGCGGCTTGGCTCAGGGTGTAAATGCTGGCCCTCATGCCGGCCGTTCCAGCCGGGGCCGAGCTCAACGAGGCGGATGTGGAAATGCCGAATTGGCTCACGGCCGACCCACAGGGAGGCGTATTGGATGGATTGGGGGTGAAGGTATCGGTGGGCGTCCCGGTGGGCGTGCGGGTCGCGGTCAAAGTGAAGGTGCCGGTGGGGGTGGAGGTGTGCGTAGCGGTACGGGTGTTCGTGGGCGTGCCGGTCGGAGTGCGCGTGTTGGTATTGGTGCGGGTATTGGTGGGCGTGGCGGTCTGAGCCTTCAGGGAACCGGAGGGCATCCAAAGCAACAACGCGACCGCGAGGATCAAAAGGTATTGGCGCGACGGCATCAAGAATCCTTCTTTAGGGTGAATGGCCCAAAGCATACCACTTGTTGCGGGGCCGTTATCCTAACGACTTTTTGGCGGGAATCTTGATGTTTTCGAGGGTTTTAACGGGGCCTACCAGCGCTTGTTTGTTTCGTGTTTCCCACATACCAAAAGCGGGTATATAACTTGAGGTTAATTGGGTAGCATTTTCCGCTTGGCCGTGAACTGTCAGCCGCGAACTGTCAGCTTCCCTTACTCATTTCCCCAATAGGCCACCAGGTCGCCCACGAAAACCCCCGGCCCATCCCCCTTGGCGCTTTCCACTCCCAGGTCCAACTCGATCCTTTGCCGCATGACATTGTTGTTCAGTTTGAAGTCGGTTTTCAGGTTCACTGATCCCCTCACCTCGAAATCGATTTTGATCTTCGGGAAATTAGGCTTAGGCGGGTATGGCACCGTGGCCTGCATGGCGCGCGACTCGTCGGCTTGCGGGGGCCGGCCCGACTTGGAGGCGTCGCTGGCCGCCACCACCTTATAGACCGCCACCGCGTTGGGGTCCTTGAGGTTCTTGCGGATCTCCTGGAACCAGGCTGGGTACTTGTCCTCCATCAAGGGCGCGTAAAGCATGTCCAGGGGCCTGATCTCCGCCTTGCTTCCCTTGGAGTCGTCGTTGATGAGCACCCCCGAGGCGAAAACCGTCTGGCCCGCCATGGCGGTCACCGCCTCTTGGAAGGCCTGCCGGTATTGCGGGACGACCTTCACCTCCAGTTCCAGCATGCCGTTGGGGTTGGGGACTCCGTTGCGGTTCTTCAGGCGGGACTTGTCGTCCGGGGTGAACCAGACGCTGAAATCCCCCTCCGGTTTCATTCGGGGGTTTCCGTAGAGTTTCCCGGAAATGTTCGAAAGGTAGGTCTTGCAGTCAACCAGCGGGCTTTTCTTCCCGAAAAGGTCCATCCATCCCATGGAGCGCCCCCTAACCCGGACTTACCATTGCCAACGAAGAAAGCATCCCGAACGCTCGCTGGTAAAACCGGGGTAATAACAGCCGGTCCCTTAGTTTGGAAAATCTTCATGTTTTTCAAAAATTTTCCAAATAAGGGGCTGAAACGAGATTAGGAGGATTATAACACGGGCGGGCAGAACCCCGATCTAAGCCTGATTGAGCGCCTTTTCGATATCAGCCTCCAAGCTTTCCGGTTTATCCGCGGAGGCGTAGCGCTTGAGGGGATTTCCCTTCTTATCCACGAGAAATTTGGTGAAGTTCCACTTGATGGCTTCCGTGCCCAAGACCCCCGGTTTGTCCTGCGTGAGGTACTTGTAAAGGGGATGGGCGTTTGGGCCGTTCACCTCGATCTTGGCGAAAAGGGGGAAGGTCACCCCGTAGTTGAGATCGCAGAAGCTCTTGATCTCTTCCGCGTTGCCCGGCTCCTGGGCGCCGAACTGGTTGCAGGGAAATCCCAGGATGGCGAAACCCTTGTCCTTGTATTTCCTATACAGCTTCTCCAGTCCTTCGTATTGGGGCGTGAACCCGCACTTACTGGCCACGTTGACGACCAGTAACACCTTGCCCGAATAATCGGAAAGCTTGGTTTCCTTTCCGTCGATGTCTTTCGCTTGAAAATCATGGACAGTCATGCCATTTCCTTTCGATTCAGGCCTAAAAACAAATGGGGGTAAAAAAACAATCCTTAGAGGTTCTTCCCCGTACTGGCATGAGGGTATTCGCCGAAGGGGACGGAAAGAAAATTTTCAGAGCGCAGTCCTTGGCGTGGGGGTCGGCTTCACTCCATCCTTCGCCGGTGCCGCCGCTCCCGGTTTCGCGGGCTTCGCCAGGAACCAGCAGGTCGTCGGACAGCAGCCATTCAAAGCCACCACCAGGGCCAAAATCAAGGCCAGGGCGGCCAGAGCCTGGATCCTTCCCCTCATTTCGACGTCTTCCTCTGTAAATCCTCGGGGACCGTGAACTGCGTTTCCACCTGCCCGTTCAGGGTCACGCTTCCCACGTGGGTCAATTTGCTCTGCAGGTCCACCCAGATCTCCCCGCCAATGTCCCTCCAACGCTTGCAAAAGCTGTAGTCCTCGCTCAGGTAAACCCCCGTGGATTCGTCGATCAGGCAGTTGAACAACGCGAAACGCCATTTGCTCCCCTTCAAGGGGTCCTCGGCTTGGTGTTCTCTTAAGTAATGCAGGTCCGGGTAACGCTCAACCATGCGCATCAACGCCGCCCGCTTGACCATCATGAAACCCGTTCCGGCGAAACGCACCTTGGCGAAGCCGTCCTTCACCGCGATGTGGTTGGGGTCGTCGAACTCCAGCACGTAGGAAAGCGCTGCGGATTCCAACGGGTTGCGGCCCGCCTTGGCCGTCTCGCTCACCTTTCCCCAATCAATGCGTTTGGTGGGGTAGGC
>DATKOC010000169.1:0-18134 GCA_035524855.1 bacterium | reverse complement strand
CTATATTGAGATGGAAAAGATTCCCGTGGTCCCCATCTATTTCACCCATACCCGAAAAATCATCAAACGCAATAACCTTCTTATTCCGTGGGTGTCCCACATTCCTATCCTGGCGGGGGACGAGGTGAAGGATATGCGGGTGCGCTTCCGGTCCCTGGGATGTATGTCCTGCACCGGCGCCGTACAGAACGTGGAGGAAGTCCACGACCTACGAGGCATCATCGAGGACCTTATCCAGACCCGGAAGAGCGAGCGGGAAAACCGGATCATTGATCATGGGTCGGACAGCTCCATGGAGCAAAAGAAGAAGGAGGGTTATTTTTGAGCCTCAGCGCGAAGACCCTCCTCAATTATGAGCAAATGGATATGCTCCGCTTCACCACCGCGGGATCGGTGGATGACGGCAAATCCACGCTCATTGGCCGCCTCCTTTTCGACTCGAAGGGGGTATTCGAGGACCAACTGGATGCCATCCGCAAGACCACGCAGAAAAAAGGGGGGGAGGACATCGACTTCGCCCTGATCACCGACGGACTCCAGGCCGAGCGGGAACAGGGAATCACCATCGACGTGGCCTACCGTTATTTCGCCACGGCCAAGCGTAAATTCATCATCGCCGACACTCCCGGACACGAGCAGTACACCCGCAACATGGTGACCGGGGCCTCCACAGCCGATTTGGCCATCATCCTCATCGACGCCCGCAACGGGGTCATGATCCAGTCCAAACGCCATGGCTATATCGCCAAACTCCTGGGTATTCCCCATATCGTGGTGGCGGTCAATAAAATGGATTTGGTTGATTTCAAACAGGATGTTTTCGAAAGCATCCGGAAGGAGTATGAGTCCTTCTTTAAAAAACTTTCCGAGGACAGCCCGGGTCGTCCCAACGCCCAGGACCTGACTTTCATTCCCATCTCGGCCTTGAAAGGCGACAACGTTACGGTAAAAAGTCCCGCGACACCCTGGTATGAGGGAAAGTCCCTGTTGGAACAACTCGAAACCATCGAAATCGCCAGGGACCGGAACCTGGATGACTTTCGCTTTCCCGTCCAACTTGTCCTGCGCCCCAATTTGGATTACCGGGGATTTTCGGGAAAAATCGCCTCTGGAATCGCGCGAAAAGGGGAGAAGGTTGTCTCCCTTCCGTCTGGTTCAACTTCCTCCATCCGCTCGATCGATACCTACGAGGGGGAGCTGGAGGAGGCTTTCCCTCCCATGAGTGTGACCCTACGGCTCGAGGATGAAATCGATATTTCCCGGGGCGACATGCTGGCCTATCCGGGGAATGAGCCTAAGTGCGACAAGCAATTCCAGGCCAACCTTTGCTGGATGGTGAAAGAACCCCTGGTTCTGAAAAAGAAGTACCTCCTAAAACTGGCAACTGGGGAAGTGAAGGCCATCGTTTCCAACATCGCGTGGGTCCGGGACATGAAAACCTTGGACAAGAATTCCGCCGACCAATTGAACCTCAATGACATCGCCCTCGTGGGCGTCCAGACACTGAAGCCCATCTGTTTTGACCCCTACACCCGTAACCGGGCCACGGGGAGCTTCATCCTTATCGATGAACTGAACAACAACACCGTCGCCGCCGGGATGATCGTTGGATAAGCCCGGCCTTTCCGGGTATGGAAAATTGTCCAGGTCCCTCTGGGCCGTCGTTCTCCTCTTGCTTCTCCTCTGGTGCTCAAGATTCCCCGCGCTTATGGGTCGCCTTCAATCTCCCGTCCAGGTCCAGCAAGAAGAGGCCATCAATTTGGAGTTCGGGCGGATATTCACCCGGGGAGATAACCTTTACCCCGATATCCGCCAAGGCGGTCCTTATCTCCACCCCTCCTATCCGCCCCTTTACCCTTTCCTGCTTTCCCTGTGGATGAAGTTCCTGCCCGGTCCTTGGCTTCCCGGGCGGCTTCCGGCCTTTTTCGGCTACCTGGCCTGCGGAATACTGCTGGCGGCGTGGGGTTGGCGAAGGTGGGGATGGGCGCCTTCCCTCGTCATGGCGGGCTTCCTCTGGGTCCTGCCGACTTGGTTGGCCTGGGGAAGCATGGCGCGTATGGATTGCCTACTTTGCGCCGTCAATTTCCTGGCTTTTTGGGTCATCTGGCGGATGGAAGCGGGAACCTCTCCCCGGAACTCCAACCGTCACTGGCTGATGGGAGGTTTATTGAATGGATTGGCCCTGCTTCTCAAACCAACGGCGGGCAGTTTGACCCTGGCCATGTCGGGCTACGCCTTGGGGAGACGCCAAGGCAAGGCGCTGGCGCTATTCCTGGCGTCATCCCTCGCACCCCTCCTCTTGGTCACGGTTTACTTCCAATGGAAAACCGGGGGCATGTACCTGACGCAAACCATCCGGTGGGCGGCCACCGGTTTCCACGCCGATCTTTTGTGGGGTTACGTGAAGGGTTCCTTACTGTCGGAGTATGGTTCGATCCTTGCCGGCCTGTTCCTGGTTTTGGCGATGGGAGAGATACCCCCCTTGCTCAAGTGGCAGATGGCCTTCGCCACGCTGGGGCTCTTGACCCTGGCCCGGGAAGGCGCGGCCGAAAACTACTACATGGAATTCACCCTTTACGGCCTTTTGGTCCTGGGGGAGGGATTTTTTAGGGCCGGAACGGGACTTGCTGAGAAATTCCCCAGGACCGCCGCCTTATACCTGGCCTTCACGGCCGCCTCCTTCTTCCTGCCCGCTTCGCCAAGGGTTCCCGATGCCGCCGAGGTTTCCCAAAAGTTGGAATCGGCACGGCTTTATACGGCGGGGGACTATTTGGCGCTCGATCCGGACCTTCCCTACCTGGCCGGACAAAAAATTTGGTACCAATATTCAGGCTTGATACCCCTTTACACGAACTGGCTTTGGAACCCCGAACCGTTGGTGAGGGATATCCGGGATAAAAAATTCAAAAGCGTCGAGCTTTACGACATCCCGCACCAATATTTACTGCCCGCAAAAACGGAAGAGGCCATTTGGCAAAATTACCACGTGACCCTCCGTAAATATGGAAGGGTTTGGCTCGAGCCCAACGGATAAATACCCCAAACAAGGGAATTCCCGTTAAAATCAGGGACCAGTCGGCAGCCTACAGAGGAATTCATGTCCACTGCTCTTGTCATTCACGGCCACTTCTACCAGCCGCCCCGGGAAAATCCCTGGACGGGCGTTATTGATGACCAGCCGAGCGCACAGCCTTTTCCCAATTGGAATGACCGCGTCTATTACGAGAGTTACCGCCCGAACGCCTTCGCGCGGGTCTTTGACCTGAAGAGCGGGCGAATTGAGAGCATCATCAACAACTACGAGTCCATCAGTTTCAACTTTGGTCCGACACTGCTTTCCTGGATGGAAAAATACCACCCCGGCACTTACCAGAAAATCCTGGAAGCGGACCGGAAGAGCCTCAAGAAAAACGGTGGCCATGGCAACGCCATCGCCCAGGCTTATAACCACGCCATCCTCCCCTTGTGCAACGACGCGGACCGGGTCACCCAGATCAAGTGGGGCATTGCGGACTTCAAGCACCGCTTCCAGCGCCACCCGGAATCCATGTGGCTGCCGGAAACGGCCTGCAACGACGCCACCCTCTCGGCCCTTATCGAGGAAAAATTCCGCTACGTCATCCTTTCGCCCGAGCAAGCCGAGCGGGTGCGCAATATGGCCGGCGGGGACTGGACGGATGTTTCGAACGGGCGCATCGACCCCGGCATGGCTTACCGCTATTTCCACAAGGACGGGTCCGGCCGCTTCATCGATATTTTTTTCTACGACATGGGCATCGCCAGGGGTGTCGCTTTCGAGGGCGCGCTCATCTCCAGCCAAGCCCTCATTGACCGCATTGGAAGGGTCGGGAAGGGCGAGGGCCGCATCGTCCAGGCCGCCACCGATGGGGAGTCCTACGGCCACCACACCAAATTCGGCGACCGGAGCCTGGCTTACGCCCTGGAAGTCGAGGCCGGCCAAGGCGGCTATTGGGTGACCAACTACGCGGCTTTCCTCGAGAAACATCCTCCCACCTGGGAAGTGGAAATCAAGGCGGGGCCGGACGGCAACGGAACCTCCTGGAGTTGCGCTCATGGCGTCGGACGCTGGTACCGGGACTGCGGGTGCCAGACGGGTGGCCAGGAAGGGTGGAACCAACAATGGCGTGGCCCCCTGCGCCGAGCCTTCGACTTCCTGAGGGATAGGGTGGCTGATTCCTTCGAGAAGGAGAGGGGGAAACTCTTCAAGGATCCCTGGGCGGCCCGCAACGAGTACATCCAATTGGTCCTCGACCCGGAAGCTTCCCGGAAGGCCTTCCTGGAAAAACACGCCGGGAGGGTTTTAACCGAACTGGATCAAGTGAAGGCGCTCACCCAGCTGGAAATTCAGCGAAATGCCATGCTCATGTATACCAGCTGCGGCTGGTTTTTCACGGAGATCTCCGGTATCGAGACGGTCCAGGTCATGAAATACGCCGCCCGCATCTTTGACCTGTTGGCGACCCTGGGGTTGGAATCCCCGGAAACAGGTTTCCTGGAAATCCTCGCCGAGGCCAAGAGCAACATCCCCGATTACGGGACCGGGGCGGACGTGTACCGCCGTTTCGCCGAACCCACCCGCGTGACACCCCAGGGGGTGGTGGCCCACCTGGCCATTTCCTCCCTCGTCAACCACCTGGCCGATAAGGGTGAAGCCGGCGGATTCCTCTTTGAGATGCTGGACACCCGCAAGGAAGAACATGGACGATATACCCTCATGACGGGCCATGTCCTCCTACAGGAATCCTGGACCCGCCAGCACTTCCGCTACGCCTTCGCGGGGCTGCACTTGGGCGGCATTGATTTTTACGGGGCCATTAGGCCCTATATCCGGCAGGAGAATTTCGACAAATCGGCCTCACACCTCTGGGAACAATTTTACGTGGTCACGCTTCCGAAACTCCTGCGCCTGATGCAGGAGGAATTCGGCCCCGACGAGTTTGGGGTGGAGCAATTGCTCCCCGAAAGCCGCCAAAAAATATTCCAGCAAGTCTTTGGGACGCTCGTGGAACGGTTCTCCGAGCAATATGTCCGCCTTTATGAGGACAACCGCCGCAACTTGGAAATGCTCCAATCGGTGGGGTTTGAACTGCCGAAGGAAATCCGCGCGGCGGCGGAATTCACCTTTGGCAAGCTTTTTGAGGAGGAAATCCAGAAAAAGGAATGGTTCAAGGACCCCGACGCCTACCAGAACCTGATCTCGCTGGCTGGGGAAGTGACCCAGCACGGCTACCGCATCGACCGATTCGTGGCCGAGCACACCTTCCGGAACCTCATCACGGAAATCGTCGAGGGGGCCGTGGCCAAGCCGACGGATGAGAATGTGCGGGCCGCCATGGCGGTGGTCCGGCTCACGAAGAAACTCGGCTTGGACCACAACCTTTACCTGGCCCAGGAGGCGGTCTACACGGCCGCGGAAAATTCCGCCGACTTCGACAAGCTCGTCGAATTATCGGAACTCCTGAACCTCAGGACGGACCTCCTCATTGACCGCAACATCCAGGTCCGCAAAGCCCTTCATGCTGAAGAACCCGAGATGAGTTGAAATGCCTTCCCCGAAAAAGAAACCTGAACCTGTCGCCACCACCCTTTCCGCCAAGGACCTGGACCTGTTCCTGAGCCTCAAGCACGGGGACCCCCATTCCATACTGGGGATTCACCCCCAAGGCGATGGAATCGTGGTCAGGGTCTTCCGCCCGGACGCCTTGACGGTTTCCATCCTGCCGAGGGAGTCGCGGCCAAGCCACCCCGTGGACCCTTCGGAATTATCCCGGAGCGGCCAATGGATCGAAGCCGGGAAGGCCCATCCTTCCGGACTCTTCGAGGCTTATTTCCCGGGGGCCAAGGAACTCGAACCCTACCAAGTAAGGGTGGAATATGCGGGTCGCAAGGTCTTCACCTACTGGGACCCCTACGCCTTTTGGCCGACTTTGGGTGACATGGACCTTCACCTCTTGGGGGAAGGGAACCATGAGAAACTTCACGAGAAAATGGGCGCCCATCTGATCGAGTGGCAGGGTATCCAGGGTTTTTCCTTCGCGGTTTGGGCGCCCTCCGCCCAGGGCGTCAGTGTGGTGGGCGATTTCAACGGCTGGGACGGACGCCTGCATCCCATGCGCCGGATGGGAGTATCTGGTTTATGGGAGATATTCATTCCGGAACTGACTCCCGGCAAAAACTATAAATACGAAATTCACACGGGTTCCGGGAGGCTGCTGAAGGCCGATCCCTTCGCCTTCGCCACCGAGAAACCGCCCTTAACCGCCTCCGTTGTCTTTAAGTCCCAGTACGTATTCAAGGACCAGGAATGGATGGAAAACCGCGCGAAAGGGGAGGCGCTGAAGGAACCCGTTTCCATTTACGAAATGCATTTGGAATCCTGGCGGAAAGTACCGGAGGAAGGGAACCGTCCCCTGACCTACCGGGAAATGGCGAAGGAACTGGCGGAGTATGTCCTGGAAATGGGTTTTACCCATGTCGAATTCATGCCCGTCATGGAGCACCCTTTCGGGGGCTCCTGGGGCTACCAGGTTTCAGCTTATTTCGCCCCGACCGCCCGATTCGGAAGCCCGGATGACTTCAAGTACCTGGTGGATTACCTTCACCAGCAAGGCATCGGGGTGATCCTGGATTGGGTGCCAGCCCATTTTCCGAAAGATGAGTTCGCCTTGGGCCGTTTTGACGGAACCGCCCTCTATGAACATTTGGACCCCCGGCAGGGTGAACACCCTGATTGGGGAACTTACGTTTTCAACTTCGGGCGGAATGAAGTCCGGAACTTCCTTCTCTCCAACGCCCTTTTCTGGCTCTCGGAATATCACGTGGATGGCTTGCGCATCGACGCGGTCGCCTCCATGCTTTACCTGGATTACAGCCGCAACGAGGGGGAATGGGTCCCCAACCAGTTCGGGGGCAACGAGAACCTGGAGGCGATCCATTTCCTCAAAAGGCTCAACGAAGTGGTCTATGGCCTGCATCCCGGGGTGCTGATGATCGCGGAGGAATCGACCGCCTGGGCCGGGGTCAGCCGTCCCACCTACACGGGAGGGTTAGGCTTCGGCTTCAAATGGAACATGGGTTGGATGCATGACACGCTCCATTATTTCAGCCGGGATCCGGTTTACCGCCGCTACCATCACAACAACCTCACTTTCGGGTTTCTCTACGCTTGGAGCGAGAACTTCATCCTGCCCCTCTCCCACGACGAGGTGGTGCACGGAAAGTGCTCCTTGATCGACAAAATGCCGGGGGACCGGTGGCAGAAGTTCGCGAATCTCCGGGCCCTCTTTGCCTACATGTGGGCGCACCCGGGCAAGAAACTTCTTTTCATGGGCGGGGAATTCGGCCAGTTCGCGGAGTGGAACCACGACCAAAGCCTGGACTGGCACTTGACCCAATGGGCCGATCATTGGCGACTCCAAAACCTGGTGCGGGACCTGAACCACCACCTGATTGACCATCCGGCCCTGCACGAGGCGGATAATGACCCTTCGGGCTTCCAGTGGGTGGACGCCAACAACGTGGACGATAACATCGCGGCCTTCTTGAGGAAGTCACCCGCCACGGGGCGGCAAATCCTCTGTGTGGGTAATTTTTCACCCGTCATCCGGGGCCGCTACCGGGTGGGCGTGCCCAAGGCGGGCTATTACCGGGAGATGCTCAATACCGATTCCCATCTCTACGGGGGCGGCAACTTCGGCAATCACGGGGGGGTGGAAGCCCAGGCGGTCCAGGCCCATGGGATGCCTTATTCGGCGGAAGTTTCGCTGCCGCCGCTTTCGGTGGTTTGGTTCGAGGTTCCTTGAGGGACTCGCATGTTTTCATGGCTCCGTGATCGGCTTGAAATACTCCGGCTGGTTCTCCGGCATCCCGGGCCGCTGCTATGGGTTGGATTTCTCCAGATGGTGTTTTTTTTCGCCGGCATGATCCCGGCTACAATATTCTCACCTTCGGTTCTCCGAATCCCGCGGTTTATTCCATGGTATGCCTGGGCCATGGGTTGGCTGGCCGCTTTTTGGCTTTCCACCCTCGAGTACTCGGTTCGCCGAAAGAAAAGTTTCGACGAGACGTCCATTAATTTCTTCAGGGCCTATCTCGATTTCCTCATCCATGAGGGCAACAAGCTGTTTGACCATTCCGCGGAAAAGGAGTTTTACTCGAGGATCAATGACTGGCGCCATCAGGCCCTCCAGGGCATCGCCATTGGCCTTGGGCCCGCCGCATCCGAAAAATTTTTCCAAAAAATGGAGGCCAAGAATCCCATCTCGGAGGCCTACCGGAAGTCCACGGCCGCCAACGCGAACGAACCCCTTTGCCTTTCGCTCCAGGAACACTTGGAAGAATTGAGTGTCATGCGAATGGAACTAAACGACAGGAGCCTCTCCCGCGCACTGGGTGAAGCCGGCTCGGATAAAACCGACCTATCTATCCGGAAACCTGGCCCCAGGCCTCCCGCCCGTCCCGGCCGGACGTTGCCGCCCTAACCCTTGGGTTGAAATTCCTGATTCTTCTTGAAAATAGAGAGCCGGTACCGGTCCTTCGCTATTGGTCCTGTGATCGCCCTAGTTGCGATTAAAAGAGGCGGGTGCTTATAATGACCCCTCTTTCGAGGAGCCATCATGCTTAAAAGCGCTAAAACCAAAGCCCATTCCGCCAACAAGAAAGCCGCCAAGGCCGTGGCTACAGGTTTGGCCTGGGAGCGAGTCCAATTGGCCCGCCATCCCCAACGGCCATTCACTTTGGACTACATCAGTAAGATTTTCGCGGATTTCCAGGAAATCCATGGTGACCGGCTCTTTGGCGACGACCAGGCCACCCTGACGGGGTTCGCCTATCTTGACCACCAGCCCGTGATGTTGGTCGGCCAGCAGAAGGGGCGGGACACCAAGGAAAACATCAAGAGGAACTTCGGAATGCCCCACCCGGAAGGCTACCGCAAGGCCATGCGGGTGATGAAAATGGCGGAAAAGTTCCATAAACCTATCATCACCTTCATCGATACCCCGGGAGCTTATCCTGGATTGGGGGCCGAGGAGCGTGGCCAGGCTGAGGCCATCGCGAAAAACCTCCTGGAAATGGCCAAGCTCAAAGTGCCCGTCATCGCGGTGGTGATCGGCGAGGGCGGTAGTGGCGGGGCGCTTGGGATCGGGGTGGCCAACAAGGTGCTGATGCTCGAAAACTCGGTTTATTCGGTCATATCCCCCGAGGGTTGCGCCGCCATTCTTTGGAATGACCGGGAAATGATCCAGCAGGCTTCGGAAGTCCTCAAAATGACCGCCAACGACTTATTGGCCTTCAAGATCGTGGATGAAATCGTTCCTGAACCAACTGGTGGGGCCCAGGCGAACCCGGACGAGGCCGCCCAAAACCTGAAGAAGGCCCTCCTGAAGACGCTGGAACCCCTCTTGGACTTATCTCCCTCCGACCTGGAAAGACAACGCTATGAAAAATTCCGGGCCATGGGAGTATTCCGGGAAAAGTAGTTTTTCCCGCCGCCATCCATAAACCGAAAAGCGAGAAAACGTGAAGGTCTCCAACAATATTCATTTCATTTATCGCTTCATCCTGCCGTTCCTTTGCCTTCTCCTGGCACTGGTCTCCCCGGCCATGGCTAAGACCCGGGTGGTGATCGACGCTTCCCATGGGGGAAGCGACATCGGGATTGAGGCGGGCTCCGAAACAGAGAAGGATTGGAATTACAAGATCGCCCAGGCCCTGCAAAAGGCTTTTGAGGACGCGGGGTATGAGGTTGTGCTCATCCGCAAGGGTGACACCTCCGTGCCGCCCGAAAAGAGGGTGGAGGCCACGAATACTTCCCAGGCCGCTTTGGCGATCATCCTGCATGCCGATCGGGAATGGACGGGAGCCCAAAGGGGACCTTTCCTGGTGGTGGAACCTCCCTCGCGGGTGGAGCCGGGAGAAAGCGCCGAAATCCAGAAATGGGGGTTCACTACCCTTTCCCAATTCCGTTCCAGCCTCCGGTTGGCGCGGGCTGTCGCGCAACGCCTGGGAGTGGGGACCGAGATTTCCAATCTCTCGGACAGCCGCGGTACGATGGGGGAAGCCACCAACGCCGAGGGGCGTATCCTTTGCGTGCCGCACCAGAGCCTGCGGTACTTGACCCTGCCCTCGGTGGTCCTGGTGCCGATGTTCCTGACGTCCAAGTCCGATATAAAAAAGTTTTCCGTCGGGAGTTCCATGACGCAATTCGCGACCCAGGTGGTCGCGGGATCCTCCGAGTTTTTGCAAGGCGCTCCATAATTTGGGAAAAGGGGCGAACGAACAATGGGGAAAATGACCATTATTGTTGTTGCCGCGATGACCGCGGGATTTCTGTTGGCGGCAGTGCCGTTTATTTTGAAAGCCATTTAACCGATAGGGTTGATCGAATGAAAAAAAGACAAATCATCATCATTGCCGCGATGTTTGCGGGGTTCCTAGCGGCCGGATTGACCGTCTATTGGAATACCCTCAAGCCGACGGTAAAGCCCCTCGGGACCGGGTCCCATTCCAATGAATCCCCCCTCTATGAGGCACATGACAAGGCCATGAATATCTTCATCAAGGGACTGGACCGTTCCAGTGGTTGGCCCTATAACACCACGACCACCATCCGGCAGAGCAGGTCCCGGTACAACCAAATGAAACAGGCTCTGCTCGCCTATTTGGGCGCGGCCCGCTCGGAAAAACTGGAATTGCCGGTACCGGAGGGCATGGCCTTGGGACAATTTTATTTCACGCCCGACGGAGAGGCGGTGGTGGATCTTTCGACGGCACAGGTGAACAAGGAACATTTCGGCTTTTACGAGGAACTTGTCTTTATCCGGGGCTTGATCGAGGTTTTGAGCCGCAATTTTTTCGAGATCAAGCAGGTCAAAATTCTCGTGGACGGTCAGGACGCCCCGACCCTGGCAGGCCATTACGCCCTTGGGACGAATGACGCCCCTCCGGTGGCGCAACCGGCCTCCGGCAAGGCCAATCCAAAAACAGGAAAGCCCTGAGCATGGAAAGCACAGAAACCTTTTCACTGCCCCCCGCCTACGACCCCAAGTCGGTGGAATTCCGATGGTATGGGGAATGGGAGAAGTCCGGTTTTTTCACCGCTTCCACGGATAGTTCGAGACCCGCTTTTTCAATGGTCATCCCGCCCCCCAACGTCACGGGGAGCCTTCACATCGGACACGCCCTCAACAACACCCTGCAGGACATGATCGCCCGCTTCAAACGGATGCGGGGTTACAACGTGCTCTGGCTGCCCGGCTGCGACCACGCGGGTATCGCCACGCAGAACGTGGTGGAAAGGGAACTGCGCAAGGAAGGAAAGACCCGCCACGACCTAGGCCGGGAGGCCTTCGTGAAACGGGTCTGGGAATGGAAGGAAAAATACGGCGCCACGATCATGAGCCAGTTGAGGAATTTGGGCTGTTCCTGCGATTGGACGAGGGAACGGTTCACGATGGACGAGGGACTGTCCAAGGCGGTGCGGAAGGTCTTCATCGATCTCTACAACGAGAAGCTCATCTACCAGGATTATAAGTTGGGTAACTGGTGTCCCCGCTGCCAGACGGCTTTGTCCGACATTGAGGTGGAGCACAAGGCCACCCAGGGGAATTTCTACCATATCCGCTATCCCTTCGCCCACGATCCCACCCACGGCCTGGAAGTGGCCACCACCCGCCCGGAAACCCTTTTGGGGGACACAGCGGTGGCGGTGCACCCCGAAGACGAACGTTACACCGGTTTAACCGGGAAGTCGGTTGATTTGCCCCTGGCCAACCGGAGGATTCCCATCATCCTTGATGAGTACGTGGACAAGGCTTTTGGGACGGGTGTGGTCAAAATCACCCCGGCTCACGATTTCAACGACTTCGCGGTCGGTAACCGGCACAACCTGCCGAGGATCAACATCCTCAATCCCAATGGAACCCTGAACGAGAACGCCGGCGTTTACAAAGGTTTGAGCGTGGCGGAGGCCAGAAAAAAGGTGGTGGCGGACTTGGAAGGTTTGGGCCTGCTCCTCAAGGTGGAGCCCCACGAGCACAATGTGGGACATTGCTCCCGCTGTGGGACGGTGGTGGAACCCTACTACTCCAAACAATGGTACGTGAGCATGAAATCCATGGCCGAGGCGGCCATGAGGGCGGTGGCGGAAGGGAAAACCAAGTTTGTTCCCCCTTCCTGGCAGGTCGAGTTCAACAAGTGGCTGGAGAACATCCATGACTGGTGCATCAGCCGCCAGCTTTGGTGGGGGCACCGCATTCCCGTTTATACCTGCGAGGATTGCCAAGTCCAAACCGCGGCCGAAACCATGCCCGCGGCCTGTACCAATGGACATAAGGGCCGCATGGTTCAGGATCCGGACGTGTTGGATACTTGGTTTTCCTCCGGGCTCTGGCCCTTTTCGACCCTGGGATGGCCGGAAAAGACCAAGGACCTCTCGCTTTTTTACCCCACCTCGGTGCTAGTGACCAGCTGGGACATTATTTTCTTCTGGGTGGCCCGCATGATGATGCTCGGCCTGAAGTTCATGGGCGAGGTGCCCTTCCGTGAAGTTTATATGTACTCCCTCGTGGCCGACGCGGAAGGCAAGAAGATGAGCAAATCCAAGGGCAACGTTGTGGATCCCCTCGAACTGATCGATAGGTATGGCACGGACGCCTTGCGTTTTACCCTCACTTCCATTGAGACGAAACAACGTTATGTGGCCCTGACACCCCAGAAACTGGAATCCTCCCGCAATTTCGTGAACAAGCTCTATAACGCCACCCGGTTCGTGTTGATGGGATTGGCGGATGGGACGGAATTGAAACCCTTGTCGAAGGAAGATTGGGACAAGCTGGCCCTGGAGGACCAATGGATCCTCACCCGTCTTTCCCAAACCATTGCGGAGGCAACCTCGGATTACGAGAAGTACCGGGTGGCCGAGCTCTCCCAGAACCTCTACCGCTACGTCTGGAACGAGTTTTGCGATTGGTACCTGGAATGCGTGAAACCCCGCCTTTACGCCGAGGCCAACTCGACCGAAAAGAAGCTGGCCGCCTCAGCGGTGGTAACGGTCTTGGACGCCATCCTGCGTCTCCTGCATCCCATCACACCCTTCGTTACCGAGGAACTGTGGCGCAAGCTGCCCGGAAGAACGGAGAGCATCCAAAAGGCCTCTTGGCCGAAAGCGGGGGATTATCCGGTGAACGAGGGCGCGGTGAAGGAATTTGAGTTCCTGCAGGAAGTGGTGACGGCCATCCGTACCTCTCGGAGCGATTTTTCCGTTCCACCGGCAAGCCGGGTGAAGGTGGCGGTCCTGGGTGAAAAGGATATCCATGATTCGACGGCAAAAATCCAAAACCTGGTGAAGAACCTGGCCAAGGTTGAGGAAATTGGACAAGCTTCGGCCCCTCCATTTGCGTCCGCGGGGCTTCCGGTCTCCAAGGGGGAAGTTTTCGTCCTTCTCGAAGGTTTCGTCGACCTTCCGAAGGAAATCACCAAGAAAAAAGCGGAAATAGAGAAACTTGAAAAGTATGTTCAAAGCCTCAATGGAAAACTTTCGAACGAGGAATTCGTGAAAAAAGCCCCCGCCGGGATGGTGGAGGCCGAGAAGTTGAAGATCAAGGAGTCCCAGGAAAAGATCGCCAATATTTCCCGCAACCTGAAACTCCTCGAGAAATGAAATTTTCATGACCTCCAAGCCGGATTTTATGGCCGTCCTGCATCTTCTTCGAAAGGCCCTTGAGGAAGACGGCGCCTGGAAGGACCGGACGACCTTCGCGGTGGTGCCCCCGGGATTAAAGAGCCGTGGGGAAATTGTCGGCAAGTCCGATGGGATCCTGGCGGGATTGCCAGTCGTGGAACAGGTATTCAAGATTCTGGACAAGCGGAGCCGGGTTAAGGCGCTGGTTCTGGAAGGGCAAAAAGTTCACCGGGGTATGGTGGTGGCCCGTTTGGAAGGATTCGCGCGTCCTCTCCTATCCGGTGAGAGAGTCGCCCTGAACCTCCTGGGCCGACTTTCCGGCGTGGCCACCTTGACCCGAAAATTCACCTCCCTTGTGAAAGGCCCCTCGGTCTACGACACCCGGAAGACAACCCCTCTTTGGAGAATCCTGGAACGCTACGCCGTGCGGGTGGGCGGGGGACGTAACCACCGGTTCAACCTGGCGGGACATGTCCTGATCAAGGATAACCACCTGCGCTTGGGGGGCGGAGTTTTTGCCTGTGTCACGGCCGCCCGGCGGAAGTACGGACGGACAGAACCCATTGAGGTGGAAGTCGAGACCTTCCAACAGGCCTCGGAGGCCTTGCGGGCCGGAGCCGATATTCTTTTGGTGGATAACAATTCACCCAAAGACCTGAAAAAAATTATCCGTCTGGTCCATGGAAAAGTTGAGATCGAGGTTTCTGGGGGGCTGACGTTGGAAACTGTTCGGGGTTATTCCCGGCTTCCCATCCAAAGGCTTTCCTCGGGCGCCTTGACCCACTCGGCCCCTTCGGTGGACTTTTCCATCGAGTTGTATCCCCGTTGAAACCCCTTCAAGCCCAAGAGATCCAAAAGGGTTTGAAAACCAAATCCTTCGGGCGGTCCCTGCTTTGCCTGGGCCACGTCACCTCCACCAACGACGTCCTGATGAAATTAGCGGGGCAGGCGGCCTCCGAGGGAACGGTGGTTTCCGCCGAGACCCAAACCCATGGCCGAGGGCGGCAGGGAAGGCGCTGGACGACCAGCGAAGGCAAGGCCCTCGCCTTCTCGCTTTTACTTCGACCCCACTTGCGAGCCGACGAACTTCCCGAGATCACCCTGGCTGCCGCGGTGGCGGTGGCGAAGACCCTGGAAGATTTCCGGTTCCGGCCAAAGATCAAGTGGCCCAACGATGTTCTTTTGGAAGGGAAGAAAGTCTGCGGCATTTTGACGGAAATGGCCCCCAAAAAAGATAAAATGACGGGAGTGGTGCTGGGAATCGGCATCAACTTGAACCAGAACCCCGCCGACTTTCCGGGAGAAATTCGGACTTCCGCCACGAGCCTGTACCGCCATTCCGGCCGGAAAGTCCACCGAGGGCGGTTTTTCCAGGAACTCCTGCTCCGGCTGGAGGAAAGCTACCAATGGGTGGTGGAGCGAAGGTATTCCAAGGTGTTGGCCGAATGGCGCAGACGGTCGGCAACCCTGGGGCGGCAGGCCAAGATCACCCAGGGACACCATGTCTTTTACGGTCAGGTCCTGGACCTGGACGAGAAAGGCGCCCTCCTGGTGCGCAACGATTTGGGAATGGTGGAGAGAGTTACTTCCGGCGACGTGGAGACCCTCAACGGGAAAAAAGGCAGGAGACACAAATGATTTGGGCGATTTTAGCGGGGAACACCCGAACCGTGGCGGCGCTGATGAAGGATTTAAAGGTTCTCCGCCGCAAGATTGTGCCTACCCAAAATTTGAAGTCCATTCCCGCCGCCATTCGGTGGGCCAAGGCCCTCCGCCGTTCTTCCCCCTGCGAAGGAATCATTGTCGCCAGCGTGGTGCCACCGCTTGATCCGGTGCTCAAAAAGTCACTCTGGTCGGCTTTTGGCCAAGCGCCTGAATTCATTGGGCCCGGACGAAATTCCGGTATCCCGGTTCGTGTCAAGAAACCCTCGCAAGTGGGGGCCGATCGCTTGGCTAACGCTGTGGCGGCGCGAGAACTCTACGGAGTCCCCTCGATCGTGGTGGATTATGGGACGGGAACCACCTTTGACGTGGTGGACCGGAAGGGCACCTACCGGGGCGGGGCTATCCTGCCCGGTTTGGGTATTTCCCTTCGCGCCCTCCACGATTTCACCGCTAAAATCCCATTGGTGAAATTCGAGAAGGTTTCCTACGCTGTTGGGCGCACGACTGAAGAGGCGGTACGTTCCGGAATCTACCATGGCGCCATTGGCACCACCCGTGAGCTTCTCCAAAGGACCCGGAAACAAATCGGCGCAAAGGCCCCGGCCATCGCCACCGGGGGATGGTGCTGGGCCTTCAAGGGCACCGGTTTTTTCACGGCCATTGAGCCCGACTTGACTCTTCAAGGCATGGCCCTCATTTGGCGGAAACGGCATGCGTAACATCGAGGAGATCGCCGCGGAAGAAGAGGCCCTAGCCCGGGTGCTTCTCCTGGAACGTCTAGGGATTTTCTTCACCCTACTTGGGTTAGGCTTGAGTGTATGGGGATGGACCCTTTTCCAACGGGGAGACATGGCCAAGGGTTCCCTCGCCATTGTGGGCGGGTTGGTCGCTTTCGCTTTGGGATGGGGGGGCGCGAGAGCCTTCGCGCTGCCGTTCGCCGACCTGTTTTTAGGGCTCCTCGCCTGCGTCCCGCCTTTCTTTCTCTATCACTTTACCCGTCTTCCGTCCTTTTTTTGGGGCCGAGACCCCGCTTACTGGATGGCGATCCACTCAGGGGCGGTGGTGGAGCCGTCCTGGTCTCCACTGGGGTACTTGGTGGGCCAGGCCGCTTGCGCGATTTTCCCCCAGTGGCAACAGATTCTCTTGCCTGAGATTCCAGCCGTCCTTCTGCCACTGGCTCTCTTCCTGGTTTACTTGGACTATATTCGCCACCTTAGGAACAAAAATCTCATCAACATGGGAATGGGAGTCCTGGTTTGCTGGCTTCTGGCCGTAAGCCTGCCCCTCTGGAACGTGGCCACTATCGCCTCGGGATTGGTCTCGATTTTGGGATTGCTCTTATTTGTGACACAAAAAATTCTAAAGGACGCCACCCCCCCGCCCCGTAAAGCCTTTTTTTTCCTGTTAGGCCTTCTTTGGACGGTCCATCCCTTGTGGGGAATTTTGGGAAGTTTCCAGCTTTTAGGATTGCCGCGGGGCAAGGGGAAGGTTTGGTTTCCCAATTTGGCAGCCTTTTCCGCCGGAATCTCTCTCTTTCTTTGGGTTGGGTTCCGCACTGACCGTTTCTTCCCTTCTTGGGGCGGTTCCCACCCTTGGCTGGAATGGGGCAAGAACGCCATGGATCTTTGGCTGGTTCACCTTGATGAGGATTGGGGGATTGCCCCGGCTTTGCTCGGACTTGGATGGATTTGCGCCGCGATGGGCTTGCTCGTCCTATTCTTATGGGTCCTGAACCTTTTGAAATGGAAGGCCGGCAGCAAGCCGGTCCTTGGCGCGCTGGAGTTTTGGACCTGGGTCTTTTCCGGCGTCGGGGGGATTTTATTTTATTCCGCCTCGTCGGGGGTGGAGGGCCCTACCCTCTCCTGGTTCGTGCTGGGTTTGGGTCGAATTGTGATCGGGTTTGTCGACAAGGGGACCGAAAAGCGACAGATAGCCTCTTTATCGGGGCCCAAGCTCGCCGCCGGAGTCGCGACTGTTCTCCTGCTGACTTTTGGTCTCGCCTGGTTGCCAGGCCAGGCCTGTTTCCGGGGAGGGTTATATTTTCCGCAGGAACATGCCTTGAATCTCTTGAAATGTTTGGGCGAAAAATCCATCCTTGTTTGTGATGACCCTTTCGAGAGCGCGGCGGCCCAAGAGGCCCGCCTTATCGATCCCAGCTTTTCATCGGCCATTGTTCTGGAGAAGCGGTACCTCAACCAAAAATGGTACGTGAATCAATGCATCATGAAAATCCCCGAACTGCTTTTCACCACGGTCTTGGGGTCGCCTGATGAGATTCTTAAAAGCCTTATTCCGCCTAATCGCGATTTTTGGACCCTCCATTGGGCCCGGTCCGAACCGCCGCAGGGTTGGGGGGATTTGAAATCCTTTCCCACGGTGTTGACCCAGGAATTCACGAACGTTCCGGCCGACGAAGAAAAGGCCGCCGCCGTTCAATACCGCTACGATTTAACGGCTCTGCCGCGCCCCGATGCCGAGATGGACCCGTTTGAGGCGAAATATTTTCAACGTTATGTCATCGGGTTTACCGCTTTAGGAAAAAATTTATTAGACAGGGGCCTCTACATGGCGGCGATCCAGGCTTTTGACAGGTCCCTCAAACTCAACCCCGGTTACAGCGAACCCCAGGCTTACTTGACGAAGATGTACTCCCAACAAAATATTCTAGAGGCCGCGCAGTTGGATTTTGAGAAGACGCTCAAGACTCAACCCGCCCAAATGACGGCCCTCAAGAAGGAATTGGATAAGGCGGAAAAGGACAAAGACG
>DATKOC010000168.1:0-2774 GCA_035524855.1 bacterium | reverse complement strand
GGCCCGGCGTTCCACGAGCCCCAAGCGCTCCAAATCGTCCACGAAAGCCACCATGGTGGTCCTGTCCACGTGCAAACATTTGCCAATTTCCTGCTGGGGCAAGGCTCCGCTTTCCCGGATGAGGACCATGAGCCCCAGGTGCTTTCCGGTCAGGCCGTGGGGCTTCAGCGCTTCCTCGGTGACTTCCCGGAACTTCTGGGCCGAGCGGTTGAGGAGAAACCCCATCCGGTCCAGGACCACATCGGGGATCTCGTGGCCCGGGGGCATGCCTTGTTTCAGTTTCGTGATCGGGGTCATGGCGGCTTCCTGGTTTAGTTTGAGATCGTCAGTAATACTGATTATCAGCACTGGTGTCAATATCCTCCGCATTTTTTTCGCGAAAAACCGGGTTGTGGCCGGGAAATTTGGACGGGAAACGTTTCCCGGGGGGGTGATAGGGATATACCGGAAGCCAGGAAGGCGGGGATAAGGGGTGAAAAAGGCTTGACCGCTTCCGCGGCCCCGTTGAGTCCTTGAGTCGTGAAATCTTGCAAAAGTCCGAAGATTTCCCGACATCAAGGGTGGATGCTTTTATGGCGTTTTTGATCACAAACGCGAGAATTTTACCCTTGTTGGTTCCGGCTTATTCAGGTTAGTCTCATGCCATGGCCAACTTGCCCGAGTCCCTGACCCCAGCCCCCCTGGCCAAACTGGCGGCGGAGGTCAAAAGCCGGTCCCTGCCTTGGTTTACCCGGGGCGACTTGGACGGCTTTTTCGGCCTTTTTGTGGACAATCTCCTGCAGTTGATGCTGATCGGGTTCCTCTGCAAGGTCCTTTGTGGAATCCCCACGGAATTCATCACCTCCCAAATCCTTCCCGGCGCGGCCATTTCCATCCTCCTGGGGAACCTCTTTTACGCCTGGCAGGCCCGGAAGCTGGCCATCCAGTCCAAGCGCGCTGACGTGACGGCCCTCCCCTTCGGCATCAACACTCCCAGCCTCATTGCCTTCATCGTGCTCATCATGGCCCCCATCTTCCGGGAGACGAACAACTTCAAGCTGGCCTGGCAGGCGGGGCTTTTCGCCTGCTTCCTGAACGGCCTGATGGAAACCGGCGGGGCTTTCGTGGGGGACTGGCTGAGGCGCAACACCCCCCGGGCGGCCCTGCTTTGCGCCTTGGCGGGCATCGCCATCACCTTCATCGCCATGGACTTCATCTTCCAAATCTTCGCCAACCCCTTGATCGGCATCTTGCCGACCTTCCTCATCCTCATTTCCTACGGCGCCCGGATGCGCTGGCCCTTCTCCCTTCCGGGAGGTTTCCTGGCGGTGGTGATCGGCACCCTTCTTTATTGGACCTTCCACGCCATCAACCCCGCTTTGGTTTCCTCCAACATGTCCACTGACCCCATCCAGTGGTCGCTGTACCCGCCTCGGCCCGTGCCGGGGGACCTCTTCGCCCTCCTGTTCAGCGCGACGGGATGGAAATACATGGCGGTCATCCTGCCCATGGGGCTTTTTAACGTGATCGGGTCGCTCCAAAACCTGGAATCGGCCGAGGCGGCGGGGGACCGGTACCCGACCAAGGACTCGCTCTTATGGAACGGTATCGCCACTATCCTCGCGTGTTTCCTTGGCAGTCCTTTTCCCACCACCATTTACATCGGCCATCCGGGCTGGAAGGCCATGGGGGCGCGCCACGGCTATTCGATCCTTAACGGGACCTTGATCACCCTGCTGTGCCTGACGGGGGGCGTCACCCTTTTCCTGAAGCTGGTGCCGCGGGAATGCATCTTCGGGATCCTGCTCTGGGTGGCCATCATCATCACGGCCCAGGCCTTCATGGAAATCCCCAAGGAGCATTCGCTGGCGGTGGCGTTCGGGCTCATCCCGGCCTTCTCGGCCTATGTTTTCTACGTGATTGAAACGGCCCTTCGTGTCACGGGTAATCCCCTAACGGTCGCTATGGCCGACAAATTGACCGGGGAGAACCTCTTTATCCGGGGAATCATCGTCTTAAACCAGGGCTCCCTTTTGGTCTCCATGATTTTCGCGGCGGTGATGGTTTTCATGATCGAGCGGAAGTTCCTCAAAGCGGCCCAATGGACCTTCGCCGCCGCGCTTTTTTCCTTCATCGGCCTGATCCACGCGTACCGGTTGACGGACACCGGGGTTCAAAACGGATTTGGGGTCGCCAGCTCGCCCAAGTTTGGTTTGATGTATGTCCTCGTGGGGATTGTCCTGCTCCTGCTGCATTACCACCAAAAATCCACCGTCAAACCCGCCCGGCGGAAAAAGAAGGGGAAGAAAGTGGATTCCGAGTTTGCCGAGCCCCCCACCAGCAAGGTCAGTTACCTTTAAATGGCGGCTGGGGATCTAAGCCACCGCCGGAACTATTGGGCCTACCTCGTCCTATTTGCCTTGTCCAACGCCCTCGTTTCCTACGCGGCCATTTCCCTGGAAGCCAAGATCACCCTGATTCTCCTGGGGATTGTCGTGCCCTTTTATGTGGCGATTCGGACACAAGCCCTTTCTTCTTCCAATGAAAAACCCGGATACGAAGTGAATCTCCTCGAATCCATTCCAACCTGGGTTTTGGCGATAAGCCTGATGGCGGCGGTGGGCCTACGTTTTTATAAACTTAAGACCCTGTTTTGCTGGCCGACCCTTGACGAAGGCTGGAACGGGATATTGGCCCTTGAGCTGTCGAAACATTGGACCTGGAGGTTTTTCTACACCTTTGGCCAGGCACCCCCGCTTCCGGTTTGGACCGCGGCACTCCTGTTAAAGCTCGGT
>DATKOC010000167.1:0-4563 GCA_035524855.1 bacterium | reverse complement strand
TGCCTGAGCAATTCGCCGAGATCGTCTTTCCGGTCCCCCTCAAACAAGTCTTTTCCTACCGAATCCCCGGTCCCCTGGAGGGCCTGGTGGCCCCCGGCATGCGCTGTTCGGTGTCCTTCGGGCGCCGGCAGACGGTGGGCTTGGTCACGGGGGTCACCCCCCAGGCACCCCAAGTCCAGGCCGTCAAACCCATCGACTCCCTCCTCGACACCGAACCCTCCCTGACCAAGGACCTGCTGGAACTGGGCCGGTGGATCGCCGACTATTACTACTGCTCCCTGGGGGAGGCTCTTTTCGCCATATTGCCCACGGGATACCGGAAGAACCCGAAAGCTTTTTTACGGCTCTTGCCGGAAACCGGCGAAAAACAAATCGAGGCCCTTTTGGAAAAAATGGGGCCGCTTCGGGGCGTCCATTGGAAGAGCCTGAGGGAGGGAAAGGTGCCCCTGACCCCGCGCACCCGGGGTTTGGCGGAGGCCTTGAAGAGGGAATCCCTGGGTGAGTTGCGGCTGGACGGGGCCTTTGGCGGCAAAGGGGCCACACGGACGGTAAGGAAGTTGGAAAAGAAGGAAATTCCCCGGCTTCACGCCCAACAGCAATCGGCCTTGGGTGAGATTGAGAAAGGGCTTGAGGCGGGGGCTTTTAAGACTTTCCTGCTCCAAGGCGTCACCGGCTCCGGCAAAACCGAGGTTTACCTGCGGGCCATCGCCAAGGTGATTGCCATGGGCAAGCAGGCCATCGTCCTCATCCCCGAGATCGCCCTCACGCCCCAGACGGTCGAGCGGTTCACGGACCGCTTCGGGGACCGGGTGGCGGTCTTCCACAGCCGCCTGGCCACCGGCGAGCGCACCCAGGAATGGCGGCGCTTCGCCGAGGGAGAGGCCCTGGTGGCGGTGGGGGCCCGCTCGGCGCTTTTCGCCCCCGCCCGCGACCTGGGGCTCATCGTGGTGGACGAGGAACACGAGTCCTCCTACAAGCAGGAGGACGCCCCCCGTTACCACGCCCGGGACGCGGCGGTCAAAAGGGCCCAGCTTTGCGGGGCGGTGGCCTTGCTCGGGAGCGCCACGCCCTCGCTGGAGTCCGTCCACAACGCCCGGTCGGGCAAGTACCACTTCCTCTCGATGCCCGAGCGCGTCAACAAGAAGCCCCTTCCGCAAATCAAAGTCGTGAACCTTCGGGAGGAATGGGTCGTCCGGGGGGCGGACCGGCCCATCCTCTCGATGGCCCTGGAAGAGGCGGTCCGGGAGACGCTCGAAAGCGGGGAACAGGCGCTCATCTTTCTCAACCGCCGGGGGTTCAACACGGTCACCCTCTGCATGAAATGCGGGGAGCAGGTCCACTGCCCCTTTTGCTCGGTGCCCGTCACCAGCCACCGGGGCCCCAAGGGCGCGGCGCTCCTGTGCCACTATTGCGGCTGGTCCGGGCCGATCCCTGAAAAGTGCCCCAAGTGCGGCGACGGGCCCATCCAGCAGGTCGGGTTGGGGACGGAAAAAGTGGAGGCGGAGCTTAAGGAAAAATTCCCCAAGGCCCGGATCGCCCGGATGGACCTGGACACCACCCGCAAGCAGGGAAGCCACGAGGAGATCCTCGGCCGGTTCCGCCGCCGCGAGACCGACCTGTTGGTAGGCACCCAGATGATCGCCAAGGGCCACGACTTTCCCGGGGTCACCCTGGTGGGGATCATCGGCGCCGACACGGGATTGGCCCTGCCCGATTTCCGCTCCTCGGAGAAGGTCTTCCAACTGCTGGTCCAGGTGGCGGGCCGCGCGGGCCGGGCCGAGAAGGAGGGTGTGATCTACCTGCAGACCTTCAACCCCGACCACCCCAGCATCCAGGCCGCCTCCCGGCACGACAACGAGGGCTTTTGGGAGAAGGAACTGGAGCTCCGGAAGGTTCTGGACTATCCCCCCTATTCCCGGCTGGGCCTTTTGGTTTACCGCTCGAAAGAGGAAAAAAAGGCGCGGCAGGCGTCGGAGCGGGCCGCCGAAATGCTGGAAAGGGAATCCCGGAAGCTCAACGTGGAGGTCCGGGGCCCCGCGCCGGCGGGCCTGTTCAAGCTTCGGAATTATTTCCGCTTCCAAATTCTTCTCAAGTCCGCCAAACCGGCGGCGATCCGCCAAGCGATTCAAGCGTTGGATTTGAAATTCGAGACCCCCACCGGCGTCTTCCGGGCGGTGGATATTGACCCGCAGAGCATGTTGTAAATAGCCGTCATGAGGGTCCTGGACCACCGTCGCCGGTGGGGCTCTATTGACAAGCCACGGTATTTGTAATACGTTGTCATACAGAGGTGCCCCATGAAATCCATGTTGACCGTGCGGTTGACGCCCGAATTGGGCCGTCAGTTGGAAAAGGTCTCGAAAACCGAAAAAATGCCCGTGAGCGAGATTGTCCGGGAATCCCTGACCCGCTACGTGTCGGTCCTGCGTTTCCGGGAGCTCCAGAAACGGGCCGTCAAAAGGGCGCGGGCCCAGGGCGTATATACCGACGAGGACGTTTTCAAGAAGCTCCAATGAGACTGGTCCTGGACACGAACGTCCTCATCGCCGCCTACATCAGCCGCGGCCTTTGCTCGGAAGTCCTGGAAGCCTGCCTTAAACGACACGAAATCATCCTTTCTTCCCACCTGGAAACCGAGTTAAGGGAAAAATTAACCCGGAAATTCCGCCAACCCAAGGAGGAGGTGGAGGAGTACCTGGGCGTCCTTTCCCTCCACGCCGATTGGGTCCAACCGCCCGTTTTAAGCCGCCTGGTCAGCCGTGATCCGAAGGACGACGCGGTTTTGGCCACGGCCCTCCAGGGGAAGGCGGCCTACCTGGTGACGGGGGACAAGGATCTTTTGGCCCTCAAGAGATTCGGGCGGATCCAGATCGTTTCCCCGAGGATTTTTTGGGATAAGGTGGCCGGCCGGGACGAGGAAGCCTAAGGGCCGCCGGCGGCCATCCGGCAATTAATTCAAGCGTTGGATTTGAAATTCGAGACCCCCACCGGCGTCTTCCGGGCGGTGGATATTGACCCGCAGAGCATGTTGTAATAACTGCCGTCATTGCGAGGAATGCGAGCGAATAGCGAGCGTTTATGACGAAGCAACCCCAGTTTAAATAAGCCCTTAGGAAACACCGAAACGAAGGTTAAAATCACCCACGAGCTGAAATTGCTTCGTCATGAAATTCATTCCTCGCAATGACAGCGAAAAAAACTATGAAATTTGAGCCCATCCCCAAAGAAATCACCCTGCGCAGCCTCGTTTCGGCCAAGAGCTCCCAGACCCTGCTCGAATTCCTTGTCCAAAAGTTCAAGTACCTCACCCGGGAGGAGTGGGAGGAACGCATCGTTTCCGGAAAGGTGAAAGTCAACGACCGGGAGGCCTCCGCCGGACAGCCCTTAAGGGCGGGCGATGAGGTGGCTTACACCACGAATTCCTGGGAAGAGCCGGCGGTTAAGACCGATTACCGGATCGTCTTTGAGGATGACCATCTGCTGATTGTCTCGAAACCCGCGCCCCTGCCCGTGCACGCCATCGGGGCTTATTTCCGCAACACCCTCACCCAGCTCCTGCGCCGGGACCGCCCCGAGGCCCAGGGTTACCACCTGGTCCACCGGCTGGATTCGGAAACCAGCGGGCTTTTGGCCCTGGTCAAGGACGCAAAGTACCTCAAGGGGTTGCAAAAGCAATGGAGCCATTCCAACCTCAAACCCTCGCCCCTTGCGGGAGAGGGTAGGGTGAGGGGTGAGCCGCCTGTCGTAAAAACCTACCGGGCCATCGTATTCGGCCGGTTCCCGCAAGGGAAAAGGGTGGTGGACGCGCCCATCGGCAAGAAAGAGGGAAGCCTTGTCCGAATGAAGCTGGCCGTGGTCCAAAGCCAAAAAAATTCAACGACCCAGCCGGTGGTGAGCCAAGTCGAACCATTGGCCGTGAATGGTTCGGACGCCAAGGCCTCGGTCACCGAGTTTGAACTTTTGGAGGGGAAACAGAGCTTTTCACTCATCCAAGCGAAGCCCCTGACCGGCCGCACCCACCAGATTCGGGTCCACCTGGAACACCTGGGCTTTCCCATCGTGGGGGACAAGCTTTACTCCGGCGACGACGAGACCTTCCTGCATTTCTACGAGAACGACTGGGACGAGTGGCTGGAGAAGAGGGTGTTGCTTCCCCGGGCGGCCCTTCACGCCTTCAAGTTGGAGTTTCCCCATCCCGTCACGGGTGAGCGGTTGGTGTTTGAGGATTCCCTCCCCGGTGATTTGGCGCGGTTTTGGGAATCCGTGCCCTGAGTCAGCAAAGCTCATCGAAGGGGAGGACCCTCTTCCAGTTGATTTGACAACCTTTTGGGTCGGATTGCCCTAACCGGTCGAGAGTTGACTTTGAGGGTGTTTCCCATAAAATAACGACCCTTGCCCCTCAATGCCCGAGTGGCGAAATTGGCAGACGCAATAGACTCAAAATCTATCGACCTCACGGTCATGTCGGTTCAAGTCCGACCTCGGGCACCATTTTTAGATCGTACGAAACTGTTTAAAAGCTAATAAAATCAATGTTCTCAGCGGGATTTAAGGCGTGCGTCC
>DATKOC010000166.1:0-12088 GCA_035524855.1 bacterium | reverse complement strand
GTCCGCCTTGTGGATGGTGGAGAGCCGGTGGGCGATGACAAGCGTCGTGCGGTGGCCCATGAGTTCCTCAAGCGCCTTCTGTACCAGGTGCTCGCTTTCGGTGTCCAAGGCCGAGGTGGCCTCGTCCAGGATGAGGACGGGCGGGTTCTTAAGCAGCGCCCGGGCGATGGCCAGGCGCTGGCGCTGGCCCCCCGAGAGCTTGACGCCCCTCTCGCCGATGGGCGTATTGAACCCCTGCGGGGTGTTCTTGATGAAGTCCAGTGCGTAGGCGTGCTTGGCCGCCTCCTGCACGTCCCAGAAGCTGGCCCCGGGCCGCCCATAGGCGATGTTGCGCAGGACGGAATCGTGGAAAAGGATGGTTTCCTGAGTCACGATGCCGATCTGCTCCCTAAGGGAGGCGAGCTTGAAGCGGGTGAGGTCCTCCCCGTCCCAGAGGATCTTGCCGGAAGTGGGCTGGTAAAACCGGGGGATGAGGTCGGCCAGGGTGCTCTTGCCGCCTCCCGAGGGCCCGACGAGCGCCACCCGCTGGCCCTTGTGGATGGAAAAGGAGATGTCCTTGAGGACCGGATGCCCCGGCAGGTACTCAAAATTGACCTTTTTGAACTCGATGGCCTTCCGGAGAGGCTTGGCTTCCACCGCGCTGCGGGAATCCGTCATGGGGTCCGGGATGTCGAGGATCTGGAAGCACCGCTCCGCCGAGGCCATGGCCTGCTGCAGCTGGGCCCAAAGCCCGTTGAAGTCCTTGAGGCGGGGAAAAAGCGTCACGGCCATGGCGAAAAAGGAGGTGAAAATGCCAACCGTCACGTTTTGCTCCAGGATGGACCGGTGGGCCACCCAGGCCAAAAGTCCTAGGAGGACCAGGGTGGTGATGAACTCCACCAGGGGCGAGGAAACCGCGATGGCCCGGATGCGCCTCATCGTGGTGCCGAAATAGCTGCGGTTGGCGTCCTCGAACTTTTTCTTCTCGTGGTGCTCCATCCCGAAGGCCTTGACCACACGGATGCCGCTCAAAGTCTCGTGGATATGGGCGTTCATGTCGGCCAGCAGCTGCTGGCTTTCCCCCGAGGCCTTCCGCACGCGGCGCCCGAAGTGGTAAATGGGCCCCAGGGTGAGGGGAAAAACGACGAGGGCCATCACGGTCAACTCCCAGTCGGTGTAGGCCATGAAGGCCACCAGGGTCACGGCCATGATGCAGGAGGAAAGGCCCTGGCCCACGACGTTGAAGACCGAGTCCTCCAGGATCTGGACGTCGTTGGTGATGCGGGCGGCCAGGCCGCCGACGCGCTGGCTGTCGAAGAAGGTCATGGGAAGGGTCAGGAAATGGTTGAAAAGGTTGTTGCGCAGTTTCTGGATCACGACCTGGGAAAGGGAGCGGGTCAGGTAGTCCTTACCGTAGGTGGAGAAGGCCCGCAGGAGGGCGGCGGCGCCCGTGACCGGGATGACGAAGGTGAGCAGGTGGCTGAAAGTAGCCTGCGGGTCCGCGCTCTTAAGGAAGGTCTCGTTCATGATGGGTTCCAGCTGTTTCATGACGACGCCGGTGGAGAGGGCCGAGAGGATCATGCAAAGGATGGCCAGGAAAGCGCGGAACTTATGCCCGCCCAGGTAGACCAGGAGCCGTAGGTAGAGTTTGAGGGATCCCGTGGGGGAATTCGTGGAGGACATAACCTTCCTTGGGGTCAATGAACGGGCTTTATTCTACCCTACCGGCCGGGTGGTCCAAAAACGAAAGGAAAAACAAAAAGGAGCCCGGAAGGGCCCCTTTATGGAAAACAAATCGCTTAAGTTAAAAAGGTTTATCGCTTATCGATGGGCACCGATTTCTGGTCGCGGGCTCCCAGGTACTCCGCCCGGGGGCGGATGAGGCGGTTGTGCGCGAGCTGTTCCATCACGTGGGCGGTCCAGCCGGTGATGCGGCTGCAGGCGAAGATGGGGGTGAAGATATCCGTGGGGATGCCCAGGTAGTGGTAGGTGGAGGCCGAGTAGAAGTCCACGTTGGGGAGAAGCTTCTTTTCTTTCTGCACCACGCCATCGATGACCTTGGACATCTCGAACCACTTGGTGTCACCCTTGAGCTTGCCCATCTGCTCGGAGAGGCGCATGAGGTGCTTGGCGCGGGGGTCACCGTTCTTGTAGACCCGGTGGCCGAAACCCATGATCTTGTCCTTGCGGGCCAGGGCCTCGTGGATCCAGCTCTCCACCTTGGAGGCGTCCCCGATCTTCTTGAGCATGATCATAACCTGCTCGTTGGCCCCGCCGTGCAAAGGCCCTTTAAGGGTGCCGATGGCGGAGGTGACCGCCGAGTGGACGTCGCTCAAGGTGGCGGCGGTGACCCGAGCCGAAAAAGTGGAGGCGTTCAGTTCGTGGTCCGCGTGCAGGATAAGGCACACATCGAAGGTCTTGACGGAGGTCTCGTCCGGCTCCTTACCCGTGAGCTGGTGGAGAAAATTCCAGGCCTGGGACTTGCCAGGCTTGGGGTCCAAAATTTCCTTATTGTTGCGCATCCGGTCGTAGGCGGCCACCAGGGTGGAAATCTGCCCGGTGAGCCGGATGGACTTCCTTAAATTAGCCTCGGCGCTGTTGTCCTTGGAGTCGGGGTCGGCGAAGGAAAGGACGGAGACGGCGGAGCGCAGCCAGTCCATGGGGGGGACGCTTAAGGGAAAGGCCTTGATGATCTTCCAGGAGGCTTCGGGCACCTTGCCCTGCTCGGCGATTTCCCGCTCCAGCTTTTCCAGCTGGGCGCGGTTGGGAAGCTGGCCGTAGAAAAGGAGGTGGGTCACCTCCCCGAAGGTGGTGTTGACCGCCAGGTCGTCGATGTTGTAGCCGCGGTAGGCCAGGACCCCGTTCTCAATGGAGCAAACGGAGGTGCTGGTCGCGATGATGTCCTCGAGGCCCGAATCCGCCTGGGAAAGTTCCTTGGTCGCCATGGTCAACCCCTTAACGAGAGAGAATAGGTTCCGCGTGCCGGCTTTTGTTTAGAAATGAATACCATTTCACGGTCCCCCGCATTATGACGGGGGCCATAAAGCGCTGTTTACTTGTTCGCCTGGACATCGATCGAGATTTCGGGCTGGTCCTTATCGTTCGTGGACACGATGACCTGGTCCTTCCCGTCGCTGTCCTTCGGCACTTCCTTCACCACCGAGACGACGAGGGAGTACTGCTTATTCCCATCGGGGCTGGTCGTGGTCCGGATGGAGGGCCGGGCCAAGTGCTTGTTGGATTTGACTCCGCGGATCTCAAAACCTTTGGCCGGATCCGCGGTGAGCTGGATCGTCACCGGGGTGTCCTGGTGTGGGCTGAAGGAGATGTTCTTGGGGTTGTATTGGACCCTCCCCACTACCTCGCCCATAATGGAAACCTTGACCTCAGGTTTCTTGGGATTGTCGGTCTTGATCGTCAGCTCGTCCGTGAAGCTTCCGATCGGCTGGGTGGCGGGCAATAAGACGTCGATATTAGCCCCATACCGTTTTTGTTCCTTGGGCGCCGGTTGGCCTGGTGTCGGAGTTGACGCGGGCACAATCTCGGTCACCGGGGCGACGCCGGTCACGGTCACCACCTTGCTGGAAGATTCCACGGAAAGAACGTGCATTTTGACGCCCGCGCGCCCCAAAACCTTTATGGAGGATTTTTTCTCCTCCTTGAATTTGGTTCCGTAGAGATAAAGACGGTCGGGTTGAAGATCAATCTCCCTCACCACCGTCATGTCCAATTTCATCTGATAGCCGGGGTTCGTCGGATCGTTCGTGGAAACCGTGATGATTTTGGTGGCGTGGCCGGGACGGCCCTGGGTGTGGTAGGTCGCCTTGATGGTCCCGCTTCCACCGGGAGGAATCACCGCTTTGAGGCCCGCGGCCTGGTCTTCCGCGGATAAGGGGTGCTTACTGGCCACAACCGCCGCGGTGCAGCCACAGGAAGTCCCGACATTGGTAACCTTGAGATTACTTTTGCCTTTATTGATGAAATGGAAGTTATGGTTGATATCGGGCCCCTCCAAGACCTCCCCAAAATCATAATTCGGCTTGGCGCAGGTAATTTTGGGGGCTTTCTTTAAATCCACCGTCGGGGTTGGCGTGGGGGGTGCGGGGGTAGGCACGAGGACCCCAGGAGTCTGGGCGGCCGCGAGGACAGGAAGGCCCAGGACAAAAAGAAACATCGCTCGAATTTTCATTCACCATCCTCCATAAAGTGCGCCTGAAAACACACGGAGTGTACCATAAAAACTATTTGAAAAAAGCCCGGAAAAAATGAAAGTGGCTTAAAAAATCAGGTTAATCTAAACGTTCCAAATAGGGGAATCCCCCGGACATTTGGACGCCGGTCTGTTTAAAACATCCCGCCGAAAAACGCCACTCCCAGGGCGAACCAAACCGCCCGTCCGTGCCAGGAGGGGTCCATAAGGTCCCTGCGGAAGGATTCCCAACCAAAACCCGCGAAATAAACCAAAACCCATTTCAGGATATTTTGTTGGTCGGCGAGGGGATAGAGTCCCGTCCAAATAAATCCCACGGTCAAAAGGAAGAGCGGGAAAACGACGTGGCGGAAAATGCCTTTTTGGGGAAAGGCGGCCAATCCCAGCCAGCCCAGGAACAAAAAAGCGATGAACCGGGTGGAGACCATGAAATCGTAGAGACCCAAAGGACCGTCGGACTGGATCCGCCAACCCCGGAAGTAGACGAAAAAAACCACCGCGGCGGCGAAACCGCCCCATCGAACCCACCCGGACCTTTGGAACCGTCCCTTAGGAGCCGTGGCGAAGGAGAGAGGGAGAAGGAGGGAAAAGGGAAAAAGCCAGGATAAGATTCCCCAAAGCGGGGTTAGGACGATCAGAAGTTTTTTGCCGTCAGGGAGGGCCAAGCTGAGGATTCCGCAGGCCAGAAACAGGAGCATCCAAAACCAATAACGCGGTTCAGGGTTGGAACAGATGTCAAATTGAAACCGGGAAACTGAAATCCACAAGAGGGGAAACATGCCGAGAAACGAAAACCCTTTGAAAGCCGAAAGTTGGTAAAGGGTCGTGGCCTCGACCAAGAGCAGGAGCCCCTTCAACCATGTCGCTGGGGAAAAAGGGGTCCCTTGGTAGCCGTGCCATAAGAGCGTCCCCGTCCACACGCAAGCCGCGAGCGCGCCCCAGTAGAGGTTGGCATATCGAAAGTGGAGTGGGTTGGTTCGGGAAGAGGTGACAGGTTTCCTTTTCTTCATCTTTCCGATTGTAGCAAGCCCGGTTGCCATTCCAAAGTTTTAAGTCACCTCCCCGGGCCCGTGAGGAAATCAACGGCGGTGACCGAATTATCTTTTGATTTTGGTATGCGCCCAAGGTTAAGATAGTTTCAAATGCCGCGATTCGCGAAAAGGAACATTCACCGCCGTCTTTCATCCGCCGGAAAAGCTTTAGGCTTCCGCCGGTTCATGCTCTTGGGCTTCGCTTTCTTGCCAGTCCCCGCGTTCGCCCAAGACGCCCACAGCCAGGCCATCGCCGCCGCCGCGGCGGGTGCGCCGATGGATTACTTCGGGATCTATTGGAACCCGGCCATCATGGCCCTATCGGCCGGGTCTCCCAAGGCCTGGACCGTCGCCTCAGGCGGCTCCTACTTCGATACCAGCAATTCCGGTTCCGCGATTTTACGGTTCGACTCGGACGCGGCCGCCCAATCCTCGCAGGACCCCGTCAACCACTTCCAACAATACCTGGGGATTTTCGGCGTCCAGAACGGCGGCTTGGCGGGTGGCATGCTTTTCGACCAAGAATTGAACGATTCCCTTTCCCAAGGGGGGCTGGCCTTTTTCCATGACCGGGATAATCACAACCTTCAAACCGGCGCCTACAATTTCAACACGTACCTTCATTCCACCCAGCAAGTAGCCAACCTGATCCTTAGTTACGCCACGCCTTTTCCCCTGGGGTCCCTCCCTTTTTTCTCGATCGGCGGAAGCCTGAAGTACCACGATGGCCTGCAGTACCAGCAAACCCTGTTAACCGGGTCTTATAGTCAAGGCGTAACCACGGGTTATAACTTCACCAAGACAACCTCCTCTTCGGGACTAGGCCTCAGCACCGACGCGGGTTTCTTGGCCAAGATCACCGATAGCATCCAAGTGGGGATGATGTTCCAAAACCTTCAGTCCAATTTCACCTGGAAGGCCCAACGTCAGGTTATTACGCTCAATCCCACAACCGGGGCCGAAACCGTTTTTTCCACCACCGACGTGAATGTCGACTCGCCTTACCCTTACGCGGCAAAACTGGGGATGTTGGCCGCGCCGCCCGACAAGAATATCGCCTTGATCGGGGAGGTGGATTGGACCCAAGGCCAAACCGATTGGCGGTTCGGATTGGAGCGTTACTATCCCGAGAATCATTTTGTGGTCCGGTTCGGAACCTTTGCCGACCGGGTTTCCAACTCTCAGCTTTGGACCTTTGGGGGAGGGTACTTCCAGGACAGCGTTTCGGTGGATTTGTCTTTCCTGACGAGGAGCTTGCCTTCGGTCCAGGATTCTATCGCCTTCGGCTTGGGACTAGACGCCGAGGTTAGGTTTTAAAGGGATCACGTCCTATTTCCGGCGGCCGCCGGAAATCAAACTCAACTTCGAGATTTATTGTTTGGGTTTCTTACTGGAGGAACGGGGCGAAACACCCTTGTGGTTCTTCAGGTAATCCCCTAATTTCGACCCGGTCTTGCCCGACAAGGACGGGGCCACTTTCCATTCGCCGGAAAAAGCGGAGTTCGAGACTCCCGCCGCCATCATAAGCGCGATGAGCATCCATAATTTTTTTTTCATTTCCATCTCCTTCAAAAACCGTATCAAGGCGGCAGTATGGTAAAGCGATAGGGCATGGGCGCGACCCCACCGCCGGAAACTACAGCGAAGTAGAAGCTATCCCCTGGGTTCAAAGACGGCGACACAACCGACACGATGGGCTGCATCGCCCCCGGATCGTATAGGTACCCGCAGCCGGTGTCGAAAATTCCCAAATCCATCGTGTTCGTATCGGTTCCGGTCGAATAGCAGTCGATGGTGAGGGTGTAAACCCCCGCTGACCCAGCGGTAAACAGGTAATAATCGAAATCCCCTGAAAAGCCGGTGGAATTGAGCGAACCCGTGATGACCAGCGGGGTTCCCGAGCTCACGGTGCCGATATTTTCGGCGGTCGCGCAGGAATCATTGGTACCGGTGGCTCCCCCATCGGTGACTAGTTCCGCCTCATTGTAGGTGGCGGGCGCCACCGGAGTGAGGGTGCAAACAATCCCGACCGTGGGCGTGGGGGTATCCGTAGGAGTGTCGGTGGGGGTGTCCGTCGGCGTATCGGTTGGAGTATCCGTGGGGGTGGACGGGATGGTATCCGTAGGGGTTGGGGTGGCGGCGTAGGTGATCTGCACGTCGTCGATGTAAATGTTTCCGATTCCGCAGTTGGAGCCCGCGGCGCAGATGGAAGACCCGTAGGGGGTCAAGTTCCCGATCCGGATTCCGAAACCGAAAACACTCGTAGGATCGCTGGCCCCCAGGTTGAAGCCCGTGATGGTGTATTGGTTCCAAACCCCGCCGCTGGCCGGAGCCAGCGTTTGCCAGCCGGGGCTATTCCAGGAGCTGTTGTTGGGGCTGAAGTAAAAATTCATGGTGCCCGTGGAGTAATTGGAGGCTATCAGGGTGGTGTCCACCCACACCCAGAAGGTAATGGTAGCGCCCGTCAAATCCTGGGGACCCGAGAATTTAATCCCCACGTTGACGCCCTGGGAGACTCCCGAACTGTTATCGATGGTCAGTTGAAGGGCGCTGGAGCCGGCGTGGCTATGGGTGGTGGAGGTTCCGATGGAAGTCACCCAAGTGGGGTTGTTCGGATAATCGTCGAATTGCCAACATTCGGTCCCCGTCTCAAAGGAATAGGTGGGCTGAATCGCCGCCGCGTAACAGGTCGTGGGGGAAGGTGTGGGGGTGGACGTGGGGGTACCGGTAGCCGTATCGGTGGGAGTACTGGTAGGAGTGTTGGTGTTGGGCGAGGTGCTCGTGGCGGTGGCCGTCGGGGTATTGGTGGCAGTATTGGTGTTGGCGGAGGTATTGGTGGCGCTGTTCGTGGGGGTATTGGTGGCCGTGCGGGTGGGGGTGTTCGTGGACGAGGTCGTGGAGGTAAGGGTGGGGGTAAGCGTGCTGGTCGTGGTTGGAGAGGAGGTCGGAGTGTAAAGCGCGATGGGGTTCGGCATGACGCCGATATTTCTTTGACATGCGCCAAAAACACCTAACGACAGGCTCATTAAGAGAAAAACCGCGAAACGGACTTTCATTCTCTCTCCAGGAAGGGATGACTCAATTTGAAAAATCTTGGCCAAGTCAACAACGCCCGTAATTTTACCATCCCTTTGGGAAAAGTCTAACTGAACCACGAAAATTGGCGGGAAAAGGCAGCCGGGGAATCGTTTCAAAAAGAACGCTAAACCCGGTTTAACCTGGTTTGAATCGTTTTAAAGTTGTCCTTTAAGCTCGGATAAAGCGCTCGGAATTCCTGGTACCACCCGTCATAAGCGCGGGCGGAGGCCTTTCGGGGGGAAACCCTGGTCACGATCCGGATCAATTTCGAGCAGGCGGCTGGCACCGAGGCGTGAAGCCCCACGCCCACCATGGCGAGGATGGCCGCGCCAAAAGCCGGGCCTTCCTGGCTGTTGACCGTCACTACTTCCTCGCCATAGATGTCGGCCTGTAACTGTCGCCAGAAGGGGCTTACCGCCCCGCCCCCAGTGGCCACTACCCGGCGGATGGGAACTTTGAGCTCCCGGAAAATCTCCAAGGAATCCCTCATGCCGAAAGTAATGCCTTCGAACACCGAGCGGGCGAAATGGGAGCGGCCATGCCGGGCACTGGCCCCGACGAAGGCTCCTCGTGCGTGCGGGTCCTTGTGCGGCGTTCTCTCGCCCATGAGATAGGGAAGGAACAACAATCCCTCGCTACCCTCCGGCGCCTTCCGGGCTTCGGCTGACAGAATGTCGTAGGGGTCCTTGCCGATCCTTTTCCCAAACTCCTTCTCGGTCAAGCCGAGAGTGTCCCGGTACCACCTCAGGGAAAACCCAGCCGAAAGCATGACCCCCATCAAATACCATTTCTTCGGCACGCTGTGACAAAAGCTGTGGACCCTCAAATAGGGGTCAACCTTAACTTGGTCCGCGTGCGCGAAAAAGACCCCGGAAGTCCCCAGGCTGGCCATGACGTCCCCGGCCTTGATGATGCCGTTCCCCACCGCCCCGCAGGTATTATCGGCGCCGCCTCCCACCACGGGAGTTCCCACCTTGAGACCCAAAGCCTTCGCCGCCGCGGGGGTCAAGTGGCCGCAGACCTGCTGGGATTCCACCACTTGGGGGAACCAAGCGTGGGGAATGCCAAGCTTTCCCAGTATTTCTTTGGACCAACGCCGGTTCTTCACGTCGTAATAGAGGGTGCCGGCCGCGTCCGAGACTTCGGTGGCCAGTGAACCGGTGAGCTTGTAGCGGATGTAATCCTTCGGCATTAAGACTTGGCGGATTTGAGCGTAAATTTTTGGTTCATACTTCCGAACCCAGAGGATCTTGGGAAGGGTGAACCCCTCCAGGGCGGGATTCGAAACCCATTGGCGCAGGTGGCCCTCTCCCACCTTGCGGGTGATTTCGCCGCATTCCGCATGGGTGCGGGTGTCGCACCAAAGAAGAGCGGGCCGCAGGACCTCTCCTTTCTTATCTAAAAAAACCGAGGAGTGCATCTGCCCGGAAAATCCCAAGGCTTTCACTTCCCCGGCTTTGACGCGGGCTTTTTTTACGGCTCCAGCTATGGCTTCCAAGGCGGCCTTATGCCAGGTGTCGGGATGTTGCTCGGCCCAGCCCGGGTGGGGCGTGGAGAGGGGATATTCCACCATGACCTTGGAGAGAACTTTGCCCGATTCCGAAACCACGATGGCCTTGGTGCCCGAAGTCCCGACGTCACAGCCAATGACATTGCTCATGAAAAACCTCGCAAAAAAGATGAACGGATGCCAGGCAAAATGAATCCGTATTGAAACACCAAGACACAAAGGCACTAAGGGAATAAAAAATTATCAAATTTATTTTAAACAGGTCCACTTATCGAAGTTCTTGGCGCCTTTGGTTCCTTCGTGGAAAAACAGGTTTTGGTTAGTGATCAATGCCAAAGGGCGAAATCGGCCTTCCAACCTTGGATATCCTTCTTCTCCAGGAACCACCGAAGGTGGTCGGAAAGCGCCGCCATGAAGCGGTTTTCGTTCATGCTCTGCACCTGCCATCCCTTGTCGTTCTTCAACTTTTCCACCTCTTGGACATGCTTGACGTAAAGCTGTTCAGCCGTGTCCTTGGGGTCGAATTCGCTGATGAGGTAGTCCATGGCGTGGCTGTCGCCTTGCCAGCCGTTGGTGGAAACCCAGACCCCATTGGTGAAAACCGTGACGAAGGAGATGTGGGGGGTGATCTGCCCCGGCAATTTCAAAATTTCACTATAGGTCCCAATATCCTCCTTCATTCCAACGTCAAAAAAGTTCGGGGAGGGGATTTGGGGGACCGTCATCTGGATCAAGGGCTGGAAACCCAAGGTTTGAAGCTGGTTCTGCAAATCGGTATAGGTGGTCACATCCATTTCGCTGATCTGACCCGAGTTAACCTGGACGATATGGATCGGGGGAATGATGTCCACCAGTGAAACCGCGGGCCTATTGAGGTAGGCAATGACCCCGATGAAGGCCGCGCCGATGAGGGAAAAAACAATCCCAAGGAATATATAGGTGGGCACATGGAGTTTTTGCGCCACCGGATCAAACATCTCATAAGACCGGCGGATCAAGTACTTTGCCCAGGTCTTGACCAGGTTCAGAGTTTTGTTCTTCCTTTTCACCTCTGGTAAGCCGGTGAGGGAACCCAAGGGATAGGACATGGGCGGAGCCGTTCCCAAGGGTGGAGGAGTACCCAGGGATGGCGCGGATCCTTCCAGTCCCTTCGGAAGGGTTGGACGGGGGATGCCGGTACCCGTTCCCAAGGAATCCAAACCAAAGGAAGGTTTTGTGGAAGTTGAGGCGGCAGGAACACCGGAAAGCGGTGCCGCGCTAGGCCCGGGCGCGCTGGGTTTGGGAGCGGCGGGAGTGAAATGATCTAAATCCAACTTAGGAGGCGCGGGATAAGAAGGCATGGGTAGTTTGGGCGGAGGAACGGATACCGGGGGCGGTGGAACATCCACCTTGGGTTTGGGCGCCGTGGCCCCAAACAAACCCAGGGGGTCATCATCCAATCCCTTGCTTTTGAAATTAAGGGGGGACCCTCCGCCCGCTGGTTTTGAGCCGGCAGTCGGGGGGGAAGCGGCCGGTGTCGCGCCGGTGGCCTTTTTAGCCTTACAGTCCTGGCAAATGGGCTGGCCCATCTCCACATCCAGGCAAATGGCGCAATAGGGCTTTTGGCACTTGGAGCAATATCCAGCGGCGGGACGGGTCGAATGGGTTATGCAATTCACGTCGGGCACTTAAACCCTCCAAAAGCAATGGGATAGTTGTTCATCCCTTTAAAGCGATCAAGTCCATTTCAACCGGGGCATTCTTGGGAAGAGCCGAGACTTGAACCACCGCCCGAGCCGGGGGTTCTTGAGGAAATCTTTCACCTAAGACCCGGTTGAGCGCCTCAAAATCCCCCAAGTTCGTCAGATAAACCGTCAGCTTCACTGTGTGGCGGAGCGAGGAACCGGCCGCGCCAAGGACCGCCTCAAAATTATCCATGATTCTTTTGGCCTGGGCCGTGATGTCGCCTTGGACGAGCTGTCCCGTTTGGGGGTCGAGGGGTATCTGCCCCGAGCAAAAAATGAGGCCCCCCGCTTCGATAGCCTGGGAATAGGGGCCGATGGGAGTCGGCGCCCCTTTTGATGATATCACTTTTCGTTCCACGCAAAACCTTCCTGAATTAGTTTCCTCATTCAAGATTATCGAGGTTCAGTCCGCCGGGCGCTGACAACCCCCTGCACCCTCTGCAACTTTTTGAGCACTTTTTCCAACTGGTCGGCTTGGGCGATGGCCACGACAAAATAACCTTGGGCCCAGCCCCCTTCCAGCGCCTTGGCATTGGCCTCGTGGATGAGCACCCCT
>DATKOC010000165.1:0-4901 GCA_035524855.1 bacterium | reverse complement strand
GCCGGGATGAACCCGTTGTTGCGCTGGCGGCGGGCGTGACTGCTCCCGCGGGTGGTGCGGATTTTAGCGGCGAGGGGTACTTGCTTCATGGCAACGGCTCCTTACTTTCGAGCCCGGGCCGTGCCTCAAGCACCCGGCTCTATCATAGATCGTTGAATAGCGAACTGATGGATTCCTCGTTATGGATCCTCAGGATCGCCTCCCCCAAAAGGGGAGCCACGGGGAGAACGGTGATCTTGGCCACCCGCTTCTCCGGCGGGAGGGGAATGGTATCCGTAATGACCACTTCTTTCAAGACTGATTTTTGCAGGTTTTGCACGGCATTTCCCGACAAGATGGCGTGGGTGCAGGAGGCGTAGATGTCCCCCGCCCCGAACTTGACCAGGGCGTTCACGGCTTCCACCAGCGAGCCTCCCGTGGCGATCATGTCGTCCGGGATGAGGACGGTACGGCCTTTCACCTCTCCGATCAGGTTCATGGCCTCCACTTCATCGGGCCCGGAACGGCGCTTGTCCACGATGGCCAGGTCCGCGTTCAGGCTTTTCGCGTAGGCGCGGGCCATCTTGATGCCGCCCACGTCCGGCGAGACGATGGTGAGGTTCTTCAACTTCTTCTTTCGGATGTAGGAGGAAATGACCGGGAAAGCATAGAGGTGGTCCACCGGAATGTCGAAGAAGCCCTGGATCTGCTGGGCGTGAAGGTCCATGGTGAGGATGCGGTCCGCCCCGGCCTCGGTGATGATGTTGGCCATGAGCTTGGCGGTGATGGGCACCCGGGGTTGGTCCTTTCGGTCCTGCCGGGCGTAGCCATAATAGGGAAGCACGGCGGTGATGCGGCGGGCGGAGGCCCTGCGGAAGGCGTCCAGGATGATGAGGAGCTCCATCACGTTGTCGTTGACCGGGGGACAGGTGGGTTGGATGAGGAACACATCCCGGCCCCGCACGTCCTCGTTGATCTTGATGCGGATTTCCCCTTCCGAAAACCGGCTGACCATGATCTCGCCCAAGGGCATCTTCACCGACTTGGCGATGTCCCGCGCCAACGGCACATTAGCCGACCCGCTGAAGATTTTAAGGCCGTTGGACTGGGCTTTGCCGCTCATGAAGACTCCTTAGGAAAATGTGGGGGGAAGGAAGGGCGTGGAAAACACACATGATAAAAAACGCGAACTAAACTACCAAGCTAAAAGTTATTTTTCCTTTTCATTGGCCGGGCAGGAACACCCACGACCGTGACTCCCGCTGGCACGTCCTTGGTCACGACCGCCCCGGCGGCGACCACCGCCTTGGCTCCGATCTTGACGGGCGCCACCAGGGTTGAGTTGCTTCCCAGGAAGGCTTTGTCGCCCACCTGGCACTCATGTTTGTTCTTTCCGTCGAAATTGGCGAAGACGCAGCCGGCGCCCACGTTGACGTCCCTGCCCAGCTTGGCGTCCCCCACGTAGGAAAAATGGCCCACCTTGCTTCCGGAGGCGATCTTCGCGTTTTTGAGTTCGGCGTTGGTGCCCACGTGGACATACTTGTCGAGCGCCGAGCCGCCCCGGATGTGGGCGAAGGGTCCGGCGTCACAAGCATCCCCGAGCTTGCTATCCATGATCCGGGAGTTCCTGATCACCACTCCCCTGCCGATCCGGGAGGAGCAGATCACGCTTCCGGCCTCCACGCGGCAGTCCTCACCCAGGATCGTTTTGCCCAGTATCTGGGTATTTCCCTCGATAACGGAATCCCGTCCGATCAGCACTCCCTCGTTGATTTCAACGGTCTTGGGATTGAGGAAAGTCACTCCATTTTGCCGGTGCTCGTTGATCCGGCGGAGGTTCAAAATGGAGTGGGCCCAGCTCAACTGGGCGCGGTTGTTGATCCCTAGGACTTCCGTTTGGTCCGGCACCATCAGGGCTTGTACCTTTTCACCGAGGCCGATGACATGGGGGACCGCTTCCGTCATGTAAAATTCTTTTTTTCCCTTCGCGGTCTTCAGTGATTTCAGGGACTGGGCGAGCACCGGGGCCTTGAAAAGGTACACCCCCGCGTTGATCTCGTTGATCCTCTTTTCCTCCTGGCTGGCGTCTGTTTCCTCCACGACTTTCACAACCTCTCCCCCGCTTCCGCGGATGATCCGGCCGTAGCCAAAGGGGGAATCCACCCGGGCCGTCAGCAGCGTGGCGGCGGCGTTTTGAAGGAGGTGGAACTGGCGCAGGGCGAGAACGGTTTTGGAGCGGGTCAAACAATCATCCGCGTAGAGGATCAGGACATTGCCCTTGAAGGATTTCAAATAAGGCAGGACTTGTTGGACCGCGTGGCCCGTTCCTAGCCTCTCCTTTTGAAGGATGGTAGTGGCGCGCTTTTGAACATAAGAGGACACTTCCTTCGACTGGGCACCCACCACCACGAAAATTTTGGATGGCGAAAGGGCTTCGGCGTTCCGCAGGGCGTATTCGATCATGGGCAGGCCCGCGACAGGCAGGAGAACCTTGGGTTTCTTGGAATTCATGCGGGTGCTCTCCCCCGCGGCCAGGATGATGGTCACTAATGGGACGGCCAAGAACCCCTCCAGAATAAGGATAAAAAATGATTATATGCCACGGATGTATTTATTTCCTGAGGAGATTTAGCAGGTTGGGTATCGGTTTTTTTCGTTGAACGGGTTGGTCTCTCAAATGATAGACCCCGCTGGCGCCCCGTCGGAAAACCAGGTCCGCGTGGCCTTGGATGAAACCGTCGAGTTTTTCCCATTCCCCCGGTTTCAAGGCGTAATGGCCGTATTGTTCCGCGACGCGCATTCCCTCTTCGCCCGACACCACCAGGTCGTCCACCCCCATTTCCCGCAGGCCCCGCCAAATGCCTTCCGCGTCCTTCGCCCGCCGGGCCAAGACCTCGAGGACTTGCGGGTCAAAGACGCTATTGGCCAAAAAAGGCCGGGGATAGTAAAGACTCCTGGAATCCCCGACCACCAACAGCCGGTCCGACGGCGGCAATAGGGCCCCCGCCGCCTGGGTCAAGGCGATATAGGAAGCCATCGGGGCGGGGGAGGCCAAGTACTCGGCCCGGGTCTGTTTTCCCATCCAGACCTGGTCGGCGTTGAAGTAGTTAACCGTCAGGCGACCCAGGGAAAGCAGGCTGAACCAGCCAAAAACCCCCACGGCAACGGCCCAAAGGACCGTCCACCGCTTATCCCTCAAATCGCCTAAAGTAATGCCGGCCAGCAGGAAAAAAGCCCCGAAAGCCGGGAGCAGAAGCCGGGGCTGGTAGGAAACCATCCCTAATCCCAAAAAGCAAAGGACCGTGAGGGTTATCAGGTATTGAAAAATAAACCCCCTTTTGCCCGCCAGGAACAGGAACGGAAGGAAGGCGAGGAGCAGAGGCGCGGTGGTCAGGCCCAGTTCCCGGGTCATCCATCGGTGGGCCCAGGCCGCCACCGAGAATCCCGCCGTAAGGACCGCCTCATGGTCGTTCATCAAGGCAGCCATTCGATCCATGGGGATTTCCTTCCCGCCGAAAAAACCGGAGAGATAGGGGTAAAAGGGATTGCCCGCGTAGGCCCAGTTCCTTAAAAGCCAGGGAGCCAATCCCAAAAAGGTCAGGGCCTTCACCAAGGCCCATCGTCCCCAATGCCGCACCCGTAAACTTTCCGGCTGGGTGATCCCCAAGGCTAGTAGTCCCGCCCACAGGGGAATGATCGCCGTGTATTTCACCGCCATCGCGCCGCCGCCCAACAGGCCCACACCCCAAGCCCACCGCCAATTGAGTTCTTCCCGGATCCAACGGACCATCGCGTAGAAAAAGAGGATGAGGAAAAAAGCGAGCACCACGTCGTTTTGCGTGGTCCAAGAGGTGGTGGAGGCCAATGGAAAAAGGAGCACCATGGCCCAGGCCAGGATGCCTCGGCTTATTCCCGCCTCTTCCGACACCCATCCCGCCGCGGCGAGGCCCGTCAGGCCCAGGACCGCGGCGTTCAGCATCTTGGCCGTCTCGGTTCCCTGCAGGAAGAAGCCATTCGCGAAGTAAAGCTCGGCCCCGAAGGGGAAATAGGAATAGAGGTTGGTGTAAAAATCCGAGATGCCGTGGTGGAACTTCCAGAAGCTGAGCGTGGAAAGGTGATAAACCAGGCCGTCGAAATAGCTTTCAGGAATCAGTCCATGACCGAGTGACAGGCCCCAAGCCAGAAGCCCCATTCCTCCCAGAAAAAAATATCCCTTGGCCGGCCATTGAAACTGTGGAAATTTCTGGAAGTTCAGGTAGTTGCGGTAAAGATCCAACAGGCTCCAGGCCAGGAGGGCCGAGCCAAACACCCCCAACAAGGGCCCAAACCAAAGCCCGTTAATCCCCAGGCCAAGCCAAAGGGCGTTGGTGAAAAGGATGCCCAGCGCCCCTTCCAGGGCCATCCGAAGGGGAATGTTTCCGACCTTAAGTCCCAGCCAGGAAAGACCCCGCCTTCCCAATCTCCAGAGAATGAGGAGAACCGTCCCGGCGCAGAGGAATATCCCGAGGGCGCCAAACCAATTGGCCGCCAGCTTATCCAGGCTGACGAGGCGGTAGCCCCTTAGGGCGTGAACAAGGAAGGAGAAGTCATAAGCTTTTGAAGGGGAAAAGTAATGGAAAAAGACCAACAGAATCCAGGCCGGGATACCGAGCCCTATCCACGCCTCAATGGGGTTTTTGCGCCGGATGGAGCCGGTAGGTTTCGCCATGGCCCAATTATCGCCCTTTTGCCGAAATAAAAAAGCCTTTCGCCAAACGGCGAAAGGCTCTGGAAAAGAGGACTCTTAATGTTGAACGAGGATTTTGGCGACCTGTTTGCCGGCGATGCCGCCGGTGGTGTTGTGCAGTTCCACCACCACGAAGTAAATGCCGCTGGAGAGGCCCTTGGCGTCCAGGGTCGCCTGGTTGGAGCCGGCGGTTCCT